>NZ_JBHVPD010000114.1:0-31296 GCF_042887525.1 Kitasatospora sp. NPDC057936 | reverse complement strand
GCCAGCCCCCGGCGGCTCTTCAGGCTCGGTTGTCGGCCGCCTCGTGCGCCCGGACGCCGTCCAGGCGGCTCAGAACCCGCCGGTCTGCTCGTCCCGGCGGCGCTGCCAGCGCTGCTCCACGCGGTCCATCATCCCCGCCTTGCGGCGCGGCGCGGCGGCCTGCTTGGGGCCGGTGCCCTGGCCCGCGGGCCCCCGGCGCCAGCCCGTCACGGCGAACACCGCGCACCCGAGCATCACCAGGAACCCGACCACGCTGACCCAGATCTGGTCCGGAACGACCATGCCGCCCATCAGCAGGGCGACGCCCACCACGAAGCCGGCGACGGCCAGGTAGACCCGTCGGCGGGTGTAGGTGCGCAGCCCGGTTCCCTCAAGCGCCGACGCGAATTTGGGATCTTCGGCATACAGCGCTCGCTCCATCTGGTCGAGCAGTCGCTGCTCGTGCTCCGAGAGCGGCACGGAGTCCTCCTACTCGTCGGTCGCGGGTGCGACCGGTCCGCCGCCCCGGTCGGGGAGGCAAGTCCATTCGGCCTTCGGGACACGCGGTCGGACGCCTGTGCGGGGGACCCGGTCCGTGTCGTCCATATGCCCCATGCGTCCGGCTGTCATGCTTTCCGGCTTTACCCAGATCATACGGTCCGTGGGCCCGTTCCGGGGTGGTCCGCGGCGCGTGGGCCGGGCCACTTCGGCCGGGGCCGACCGCACTCCTCCCAACGCGGCGGACGGCGAACTAGTGCCCGATCCGGTGGAATCGGCCCGGACCTGGGGAGCTGCGACGATCACCGCCGGGCGGCCGGGAGGTGGAGGGGAGACGAACCGCCGCCGCACGGTGTGCGAAGCGCGCGGCGGCGGACGTCCGGACGGCCGTCCGGGGAGGCCGTCGAAGGCTCAGCCGAGCGTGGCCAGCAGGTGCAGCTGGGTGGCCACGGCGTGGAACGCGGGCTGCGCGGCGGCGGCCTCCTCCAGCTTCAGCAGCGCCTCCATCGCGCCCGGCTCGGTGTCCACCAGGACCCCGGGGACGAGGTCGGAGAAGACCCGGACACCGTGCACCGACTCGACCCGCAGGCCCGCGCCCTCGGCGAGGCCGGCGAGCTCCTCGCCGGTGAAGCGGCGCGGCATCGGGTCCTGCTCGCCCCAGCGGCCGTCGGTGGCCGACAGCACGGTGCGGGCCTCGGTGAAGTGGCCGGCCAGCGCGCGGGCCAGCACGGCGCCGTTGCGGTTGGCGGCCAGCAGGCTGACCAGGCCGCCCCGGCGCAGGGTGCCGGCCAGGCTGCCGAGCGCCTCGGCCGGGTCGTCCACGACCTCCAGGACGCCGTGGCACAGCACCGCGTCCATCGTGCCGGGGGCGATCACCTCGGGCAGGGTCTGGGTGTCTCCCTGGACGGCGCGGACCAGGTCGGTCACGCCGGCCTCGGCGGCCCGGCGCTCCAGCGCGAACAGCGCGTCCGGGCTCGGGTCGACCACGGTGACGCGGTGGCCGAGCTTGGCCACCGGCACGGCGAAGTTGCCCGTGCCGCCGCCGGTGTCGACGACGTCGAGCACGGGCTGGTCCAGCTCGGCGGCCCGCTTCTCCAGGGCGGCCCGCACCACCTCCCAGACCACGGCGGTACGCAGGGCGCTGCGGGGGCGCGTCGGGTACAAGGCGGGACTCCTCGGCACGTGCAGATCGATCGGGAACGTCACCACCTTAGACCGGGCGGGTGGGACCGCCGTCACGCCTCGTGCGGGGAGTCGCCGGCCGGGGGCAGGCGCGGGGCGGGCGGGGTCGGGCGCAGGCCGAGGAGGCGCTCGACCAGACGCAGGAACAGGGCGGTGTTGCGGACCAGGTCGTCGGCGTCGCGGGCCGAGGCGGCGCCCCGGATGCCGGCCTCGGCGGCGGCCCGGCGGCGGGCGCCGGCGCCGTAGTAGACGGCCCACTCGGCGAGTTCCGGCGCGACCTCGGGCAGCACCTCCCAGGCGCTGCGGATGGCTTTTCGGCGGCGCGGGTTCTTCTCCGGCCGCCCGCGCACGGCGAGCACGGCTGCGACCGTGCGCAGCGCGGCCAGGTGCGCGGCGGCGTAGCGCTCCAGCGGGTCCTCCAGGGCGCGGGCCCCGGCGAGGGTGCGGTGGGCGTCGGCGAGCAGGTCGAGGGCGGCCGGCGGCGCGGCGACCCGGCGCAGCACGGGGTGGACGTCCCCGCCGCCGGGGCGGGCGCCCGGGGAGTGCGGCAGGGCGGCGGAGTGGAGGCGGGCGGTGACGGGCTCAGGGTGGCTGATGGTCATGGTCTCCCCCGTTCCGAGGCAGCGCGCGGACCGGGTGGTCCGTGCTCCTCCATCGTGAACGGCACCACTGACAATTCCCGCCGGTGCGGTCACCCCCGGTGGCCGGCTCCCCCTCGCCGCGCTCCGCCGCCCCGTGTCGGCGGTGCGCGGCGTCCCGGCCGGCTCCGGTGGCGGGCCCCTGCGCCGACCGTCCGCCGGCTCCCCAGGGCCGGCGGACGGACGGGTCCGCCGTCCGGGGTGCGCGGCGCCCGACGCGCCCCGCAGCCCGGGTGCCACCACTGTGGCGTCCGCGCAGGTCGGGGGGCTATCCGCAGAAGTACTCAACCGCGGATCTGAGTATCCGTACTCAGGTCCGCGCTCGCGCCGGAACCGGCGGGGTGCCCGGCCGCGTCCCGGTACGGTACGGCGAGGCCGGCGGACGGCCGTTCCGAGGAGGGGACCCGATGACGATCCTGCCGCTGATCTTCACCAGCGGACTGGCCAGCGGCATCAACGCGTACGCGGTGGTGCTGCTGCTCGGGCTGCTGGGCCGGTTCGGGGGCGCCGACTCGGTGCCGCCCGCCCTGGAGCGCACCGACGTGCTGGTCGCGGCCGCCCTGCTGTTCCTGCTGGAGGCGGTGGCCGACAAGATCCCGTACGTGGACAGCGTGTGGGACGTCGTGCACACCGTGATCCGCCCGGTCGCCGGCGCCACCGTGGCCGCGCTGATCGCGAGCAGCCACCCGGGCTCGCTGGGCGAGGTCGCGGCGGGCGCGATGGGCGGCACGACGGCGCTGGTCAGCCACCTGGTGAAGGCCTCGCTGCGGATGGCCGTCAACACCTCCCCCGAGCCGGCCAGCAACATCGCGGTCAGCCTGGCCGAGGACCTGTCGGTCGCCGGCCTGGTCACCCTGGCGATCTTCCACCCGTGGCTGGCCGCCTCGATCTCGGCCGTGCTGCTGGCGATCGGCGTGCTGCTGGTGTGGCTGGCGATCAGCCGGATCCGCGCGTTCCGCGCCCGCCGCCGCGAGCGCAAGGCCGCCCGCGCGCGGGCGGCTCAGGGGGTGTACGCCCAGCAAGCGTAGGTTGCCGTAGCCATAGGATCTGTGCCATGGCAAGGATCGTCGTCATCGGCGCAGGAATGAGCGGGCTCGCGGCGGCCTCCCGGCTGGCGACCCTCGGACACCGGGTGACGGTCTGCGAGGCGAGCGGCACCTACGGGGGCATGGTCGGCCGGTACGAGCGCGACGGCTTCGCCTTCGACACCGGCCCCGGCCTGCTCACCCTCCCGGCGGTCTACCGCGACCTCGCGCTGAAGACCGGCCGCGAGCCGCTGGAGCAGCTCGTCGGGCTGGCCCCGGTGGACCCGGAGAGCCGGCACCTGCTCCCGGACGGCACCGCCCTCACGCTGCCCAACGCCTCGCGCGGCGGCGTCGCCCAGGCGCTGGACGACGCCTTCGGCGCCGGGTCGGGCGCCCGCTGGAACGCGGTGGTCAACCGCGGCCGGACGGTCTGGGAGGCCACCCGCCGCCCGCTGCTGGAGGAGCCGCTCCCGGCCGACCCCAGGCCGCTGCACGCCGACCCGTACCCCGTCCCGCCCCGGCGCGGCCTCGCCCGGCTGCGCCCGTCCGGCCGCTGGACGCTCGCCGACGTCGCGGCGCGCGAGCTCGACGGCCACCCCGGGCTCACCGCCCTGCTGCACGAGCACGCGGTGCGCTTCGGCTTCGACCCGCGCACCGCTCCGGCCGCCGCGACCGTCCTGCCGTACATGGAGCAGTCGTTCGGCGTCTGGTACGTCAAGGGCGGGATGCGCGCGCTGGCGGACGCGGTGTACCGGCGCTGCGAGCAGCGCAAGGTCGAGTTCCGCTTCGACACCCGCTTCGAGGAGGTGCTGGAGAAGGACGGCCGGGCCGCCGGGGTCGTCACGACGGCCGGGCCGGTCGAGGCGGACTTCGTCGTCCACGCCGCGGACGCGAACCGGCAGTACCGCGAGTGGACGGGCATGGCGCCGGACCAGGACCACTGGCCGGACTCGGTGGCCCACGCCGACGACGTCCCCGGCCGGGCCGTCGTGCTGCTCGCCCTGCGCGGCGAGCGCCCGGCGGGCACCGCGCACCGCACGGTCGTCCACGCCGCCGACCCGGCCGCCGAGCTCGCCGGGATCTTCGGCCCCGGCCCGCTCCCGGAGCGCCCGACCGTGCAGGTGCTGCGCCCGGACGACCCGTCGCTGCACCCCGCCGGCCACGAGTCGGCCGTGCTGACGGCCACCGTGCCGGCCGGCGGCGTCGACTGGACGGAGCCGGGCGTCGCCGACCGCTTCGCCGACCGGATGGTCGCCCAGGCGGAGGCGGCGGTCCCCGGGCTGGCCGGCCGCGTGCTGTGGCGGGTGGTCCGGACCCCGGCCGACACCGAGCGCGAAACGGGCTCGTGGCAGGGTTCGGTCCCGCGTCCGGCGCTGCCCGGCGGCCGTGGCGCGTTCCTCCAGGCGCCGACGGAGGACGCCCCCGGCTTCTACCTGGTGGGTGGCGCCGCCCACCCCGGCGGCGGGCTGGCGCGGGTCGGCATGTCGGCCTGCATCGCGGCCAACCTCATCGGCCCCGCCTGACCGGCGAGGGCCCTGCTCAGCCCTGGTGCCAGGTGTTCTGCTGCTGGTAGCCGTACCCCTGGTCGTACGTCGGCTGCTGCGGGATGCCCTGGGTGTGCTGCTCGGGCTGCGGCTGCCACTGCTGCTGCTGTTGCTGCTGCTGCTGGGCGTTCGGGTCCCAGGCCGGAGCCTGCTGCGGGTAGCCGCCGCCGTACGGGTCCTGCTGCGGGTAGCCGTACGGGTCCTGCTGCTGCGGGTAGGTGCCGTAGCCCTGGTCGTACGCGAAGGCGGGCTGCTGCTGCGGTTGCTGCTGCCACTGCTGCTGGTCGTAGGCGGGCTGCTGCTGCGGGACGTCGTACCCGGCCTGGTAGGCCTCCGCGTACGGGTCCTGCTGCTGGTGCTGCTCGTAGTAGCCGGGCGTGTAGACGCCGTCGGCGGCGAGCTCCTGCATCTCGAAGGCGGCGGTCTGCTCGACCTCCGGGACGGCCTCGCCGACGGGGGCGAGCGGGTCCGGCTCCGGGGTCTCCTCGACGGCGCTGACCTCGCCGACCCGCGTCTCAGCCGCCACCGCGACGGCGGCCACCGCCGCGCCGCCGGTGAGCGCGCCGAGCAGCGGCACCTTGGCGAGCGGTCCCGGCAGGGAGCCGTCGGCGGCGCGCAGCGACCAGCCGCCGGTGTAGCCGCGCTTGACCGAGAGGGTGACGAACGTCTGGCCGACCGCGAAGAGCGCCGCGCCCGCGCCGATCACCGGGACGGACCCGAGGACCATCCCGCCGGCCACCCCGAGGAAGCCGGCCAGGGCGAGCGCGCGCCAGTGCACCGGGGCCCGGTTCTGCAGGAGCAGCTCGGCGACCAGCCAGAGCGCGACCACCGCCAACGCGGCGTACAGCAGCAGGTATCCGATGCCCATCCGCCCGATACCTCCAGTCGCGTGCCCGCGCGCGCCGCGCGTGTGCGGCGACTGTACCGGTTCAACGGCCGGGGCACCGCATCGCGTTCCCGCCGTCCGTGGGGCCTGACTGCACACGACCGAGCCCGCCACCATCGGTGCGGTGACGGGCCCGTGAACGCTCAGCGCCGGTGCAGTCCGAGGTTCTGGTAGATCTCCAGCGTCGCGGTCGAGTGGTTGAGCGTGATGAAGTGCAGGCCGGGCGCGCCCTCGGCGAGGAGCCGCTCGGCCATCGCGGTGGCGTGCTCCATGCCGATCGCCCGCAGCGCGGCCGGGTCGTCGATCGCGCTCCGCAGGCGGGCCTCCAGGTCGGCGGGGAACGCCGAGCCGCTCAGCTGCGGGAAGCGCTCCAGCTGCTTGGCGTTGGTGACCGGCATGATCTCCGGGATGATCGGCGCCTCGCAGCCCGCCGCCGTCACCCGGTCGCGCAGCCGGAGGTAGTCGTCGACCTCGAAGAACATCTGGGTGATCGCGTAGTCGGCGCCCGCGCGGATCTTCGCCACGAAGTGCCGGATGTCGTCGTCCCAGTTCGTCGAGCGCGGGTGCATGTTCGGCGAGGCCGCCACGCCGACGCAGAAGTCGCCGATGCCCTTGATCAGCTCGACCAGCTCGTAGGCGTAGGTGACGCCCTCCGGGTGGCTGACCCACTCGCCCGTCGGGTCGCCGGGCGGGTCGCCGCGCACCGCGAGGACGTTGCGCACGCCCTGGTCGGCGTACTGGCCGATGATGTTGCGCAGCTCGGCGACCGAGTGGTCGACCGCGGTCAGGTGGGCGACCGGCGTCAGCGTGGTCTCGGTGGCGATCCGGCCGACCATGTTGACGGTGCGCTCGCGCGAGGAGCCGCCGGCGCCGTACGTCATGCAGACGAAGTTCGGGTCGAGCGGCTCCAGCCGCCGGATAGCGTCCCAGAGCTTCTGCTCGCCGACCTCGGTGCGCGGGGGCATGAACTCGAAGGAGAAGGACCGCTTGCCTGCCGCCAGCAGCTCGCGGACCGTCAACGCGCGGTCCGATCGGGTGGAAGCGATACCGAGTGCCATGCTGGCAGGTTATCCGCCGCCCGAAGGGCCGCGACAACTCGGTTCCACGGATTGAGACAAAGAATGGACGGCATTCCGCTTGCCGTCCCGGCCGCGCCCGCGCCCTGCTCGCACGGGTGTTCCCGGCCGCCCCGCTACGCTTGCTGCACCCCAAGCGAACCACCGGAGCCTCATCGTGACCTCGTCCAGCAACCGGCCGGCCAACCCCATTGACGTGGAGGACGTCCGCGAGCGCGTCAACGCCGCCCTCGCCGCGTTCATGGACGGCCAGTCCGCTCTGCTCGGCGGGATCTCGCCCCAGCTAGCGCCCGCCGCCGACGCGCTGCGCGACTTCCTGCTCGACGGCGGCAAGCGGCTGCGCCCGGCGTTCTGCTACTGGGGCTGGCGCGGCGCCGGCGGCTCGGCCGAGGGCGAGGGGATCGCGAACGCGGCGGCGGCCCTGGAGCTGCTCCAGGCGAGCGCGCTGGTCCACGACGACCTGATGGACCGCAGCGACACCCGCCGCGGTCTGCCGTCGATCCACCGCCGCTTCGAGGCGATGCACCGCGAGCGCGGCTGGCGCGGCGACCGCGAGCAGTACGGTGCCTCGGCCGCGGTGCTGCTCG
This sequence comes from Kitasatospora sp. NPDC057936, assembly GCF_042887525.1. Lineage (NCBI taxonomy): Bacteria > Bacillati > Actinomycetota > Actinomycetes > Kitasatosporales > Streptomycetaceae > Kitasatospora > Kitasatospora sp. NPDC057936. The sequence continues at coordinate 23,881 of NZ_JBHVPD010000114.1, read as the reverse complement.
GCGACCTGCTGCTGATCTGGTGCGACGAGCTGTTCCTGCGCTCCGGCCTGGCCCCCGCCGCGGTGCTGGCCGCCAAGCCGGCGTTCGACCTGATGCGCACCGAGGTCATGCTCGGCCAGTACCTGGACGTGCTGGAGCCGGTCGCCGGGGACTCGACGGACGAGGGTGCGCTGGACCGGGCGCAGACGGTGCTGCACTACAAGTCGGCGAAGTACACGATCGAGCGCCCACTCCAGGTCGGCGCGCTGCTGGCCGGCGCCGGGCCCGGCCTGGTCGCGGCGTACGGCGCGTTCGGCCTGCCGCTGGGCGAGGCGTTCCAGCTGCGGGACGACCTGCTCGGCGTCTTCGGCGACCCGGCGGTCACCGGCAAGCCGGCCGGGGACGACCTGCGCGAGGGCAAGCGCACGCTGCTGGTCGCGCACGCGATGCGCGGGCTGCCGGCCGCCGACGCGCGGCACCTGGACGAGCGGCTCGGCGCGCCGGACCTCGCGCCCGCCGAGGTCGCCGGCCTGCGGGACCTCGTCGCGCGGAGCGGGGCGCCGGAGCTGGTGGAGGCCCGGATCGACGAGCTGATGCGGCAGTCGCTGGCCGCCCTGGAGGCGGCGCCGCTCGCCGACCGGCGCGCCCGCGAGGTGCTGCTGGCCCTGGCCGAGGCCGCCACCGTCCGCAAGTACTGAGCCTCGCGGCCGACGGCGGCCCCTGCCGGGATCAGGCCTGGCGCAGCCGCCGGGAGAGCTCGGCGGCGGCCGCCCGCGGGTCCTCCGCGGCCGTGATGGCGCGCACGACGACGATCCGGCGGGCGCCCGCGGCGAGCACCTCGTCGACGTTGCCCAGGTCGATGCCGCCGATGGCGAACCACGGGCGGTCGGTGGGCTGCTTCGCCGCGTACGAGACGAGGCCGAGGCCCGGGGCCGGGCGGCCCGGCTTGGTCGGGGTCGGCCAGACCGGACCGGTGCAGAAGTAGTCCACGCCGGGCTCGGCGACCGCCGCGTCCACCTCGGACTCGGCGTGACAGGACCGGCCGATCAGGACGTCCTCGCCGAGGATCGCCCGGGCGGCCGGGACGGGCAGGTCGTCCTGCCCGAGGTGCAGGACGTCCGGCCGGGCGGCGTGGGCGATGTCGGCGCGGTCGTTGACCGAGAGCAGCTTGCCGTGGCGGCGGCAGGCGTCCGCGAAGACCTCCAGGGCCTCCAGCTCCTGCTTGGCCTCCAGGCCCTTGTCCCGGAGCTGGACGATGTCGACCCCGCCGGCCAGCGCCTCGTCCAGGAACTCGGCCAGGTCGCCCTGCTCGCGGCGGGCGTCGGTGCACAGGTACAGCCGGGCCTCGGCCAGCCGCTGACGCGGCGTGTCCGCCGCCATCAGATCAGCATCGCCTGGGCGCGGCGCTTGACCTCGGTGCCACGGTTCTCCCGCAGCGCCTGGATCGGGCTGCCGGGCAGCGACGGGTCCTCGGTGAAGAGCCACTCCAGGATCTCCACGTCGCTGTACCCGCAGTCGCGCAGCACGGTCAGGGTGCCGGACAGGTGCTTGACCAGCCCCTGGCCGTCGATGAACGCCGCAGGGACCTGCAGCGAGTTGTTCGGGCCCCGCCGGACGGCGATCAGGCCGCCGTTGCGGACGAGGTCGCGCACCTCGGTGACGCGGACCCCCCACTGCTCCGAGATGTCGGGCAGGTACATCCACTCGGCGACCAGGGCTTCAATCTTGCTTTCGATCTCACTCACGCCACCAGACTGCCACCTCCGGAGCCCGCCGCGCACCAGCCGCTACCCCGCGACCGCCGATTTCAGCGCCACCGCCGGGTCCGCGGCCCGGGCCGGGTCCAGCGCGGTGCCGCGCTCGATCAGGCGGCGGCCCTGGGTGAGGTCGCGCGGGCGGTCCACGGCCAGCAGCGCGCTCGACACACCGTCGCGCAGCCACAGCACCGACCAGGTCGCGTCCTGCGGGGAGCCGCGCCAGAGCAGCTCGTCGCCCTCGGCGTGCCGTCCGGCGTACTGCACCATGCGGCCGAACTGCTCCGACCAGAAGTACGGCACCGGGTCGTACGGCGCGTCCACCCCGAGGACGGCGGCGGCCGCCGCCTCGCCGGACTGCAGCGCGTGGTCCCAGTGCTGGACGGTCAGCCGGGCGCCGGAGCGGACCGACGGGTAGCTGACGCAGTCGCCGGCCGCGAAGACGCCCGGCAGGCTGGTGCGCAGCCGCCCGTCCACGACGACCGCACCGGTCGCGTCCAGCTCGACGCCCGTGCCGGCCAGCCAGTCGGTCGCGGGCCGGGCGCCGATGCCGACCACCACCTCGTCGGCGGGCAGGTGCGAACCGTCGGCCAGCAGCACCGCGCCGGGCTCGACGGCCGCGACGCCGACGCCGCAGCGCAGGTCCACCCCGGCCCCGGCGTACCAGGCGGCCATCGCCGCGCTGACCTCCCTGGGCAGCGCACCGGGAACGGGCGCCGGGCCCGCCTCGACGACGGTCACCTCGCAGCCGGCCTCCCGGGCGGCGGTGGCCACCTCCGCGCCGATCCAGCCGGCGCCGACCAGCACCAGGCGCAGGCCGGGCCGCAGCAGCGCGCGCAGGGCGAGCGCGTCGTCCAGGGTGTGCAGGAGGTGGGCGCGCTCGGCGCCGGGCAGGGCGCGCGGGGTCGCACCGGTGGCGATCACCAGCGATCCGTACGGGAGGTCGCCGGCGTCGGTGTGCAGCACGCCCGGGGTGAGTCCGGTGGCACGGCGGCCGGTGAGCAGTTCGACGCCGAGGTGCGGGAAGTCGATGTCCAGCGTGGTGGCGTCGCTCTTGCCGAGCAGGACGTCCTTGGAGAGCGGCGGCCGGTCGTACGGCGCGTGCGGCTCCTCCCCGACCAGCACGATCCGCCCCTGCCAGCCGCCCCGCCGCAGCCCCAGCGCGCACTGCGCGCCGGCCAGCCCGGCCCCGACGACGACCACCCGATCCGTTCCGCTCAGCTCTGCCACGGCGCCACTGTACTCAGCGGCCCCACGTGCCCCGGCGGCCCGTCCGTCCCGCGCACGGACGGGCCGCGCCGGGCCCGTCCACCCTTCGTACGGGCCTTCGGCCGGGCGGACCACCGGAGTTATGGTGGGGACACCATCACGGGAGCCCGGCGTACCGGGCTGAGAGGCGGGCTGGCACGGCCCGCGACCGTCCGAACCTGATCCGGGTCATACCGGCGAAGGGAGAAGAGCAGCTTTGACACGCTTGGCACCGGGCAGCCGCGCCGACGTGCTGGTGATCGGCGGGGGCGTCATCGGCCTCGCCGTCGCCTGGCGGGCGGCGCAGCGCGGCCTGGAGGACATCGTCGTGGTCGACCCCTCCCCCGGTCACGGGGCGGCCGGGGTCGCGGCCGGGATGCTCGCCCCGGTCACCGAGCTGCAGTACGGCGAGGAGCCGCTGCTGCGCCTCGGGATGGCCTCGAACGAGCGGTACGCGGCGTTCGCCGCCGAGCTCACCGAGGCGAGCGGCGGCGAGGACACCGGCTACCGCCGGTGCGGCACGGTCGCCGTCGCGCTGGACTCCGACGACCGCGCGGAACTGCGCGAACTGCACGCCTTCCACGAGCGGCTCGGCCTCGACTCGACCTGGCTGACCGGCCGGGAGGCCCGCAAGCTGGAACCGATGCTGGCCCCCGGCGTGCGCGGCGGCCTGCACGTGGCCGACGACCACCAGGTGGACCCCCGCCGGCTGCTGACCGCGCTGGTCCGCGCCTGCGAACGCGCGGGCGTCGTGTTCCACCGCACCGAGGCCGTCGAGCTGCTGGTCGAGGGCGGCCGCGCGGTCGGCGCCCGGCTCGGCACCGGCGGGACCCTCGCCGCCGACCGGGTCGTCCTCGCCGCCGGCCCGCACAGCCACCGGCTGCCCGGCCTGCCGGAGGACGTGCTGCCGGCGGTCCGTCCGGTCAAGGGGCAGATCCTGCGGCTGCGGATCCCCGACGCCTACCGCCCCTTCCTCAACCGCAACGTCCGCGCGGTCGTGCGCGGGCAGCACCTGTACCTGGTGCCGCGCGAGAACGGCGAGCTGGTGATCGGCGCGACCACCGAGGAGCAGGGCTACGACACCACCGTCACCGCCGGCGGGGTCTACGAACTCCTGCGCGACGCCCACGAGTTGGTCCCCGGCATCACCGAACTCCCGCTCGTCGAGACCTCGGCCGGGCTGCGTCCCGGCTCGCCGGACAACGCACCGCTGCTCGGACCGACCGACCTGCCCGGCCTGGTCGCCGCGACCGGCCACTACCGCAACGGCGTCCTGCTCACCCCGGTCACCGCCGACCTGCTCGCCGACTACCTGGCGACCGGCGAAGTCCCCGAGCTCGCACGGCCGTTCGCACCCTCCCGGTTCTCCCCCGCCCGCTCCACCACGAAGGCCGTCGCATGACCGACATCGCACTGACCGTCAACGGCGAGCCCCGCGAGGTGCCCGCCGCGACCACCCTCGCCGAGGTGGTCACCACCCTCAGCAAGGCCAACACCGGCGTCGCCGCCGCGCTCAACGAGGCCGTGGTGCCGCGTGGTTCGTGGTCCGAGACGCGGCTCTCGGCGGGCGACCGGATCGAGATCCTCACCGCCGTGCAGGGAGGCTGAGCGCCATGGCCGACGACCTCTTCACCATCGCCGGGACGACCTTCACCTCCCGGCTCATCATGGGCACCGGCGGCGCCCCCAGCCTGGAGGTCCTGGAGCAGGCCCTGCGGGTCTCGGGCACCGAGCTGACCACCGTCGCGATGCGCCGGGTCGACGCGACCACCCAGGGCTCCGTCCTGGACGTGCTGACCCGCAACGGCATCCGGGTGCTGCCCAACACGGCCGGCTGCTTCACCGCCGGCGAGGCCGTGCTGACCGCCCGGCTGGCCCGCGAGGCACTCGGCACCGACTGGGTGAAGCTGGAGGTCATCGCCGACGAGCGGACCCTCCTGCCGGACCCGATCGAGCTGCTGGACGCCGCCGAGACCCTCGTCGACGACGGCTTCACGGTGCTCCCGTACACCAACGACGACCCGGTGCTGGCCCGCAAGCTGGAGGACGTCGGCTGCGCGGCGATCATGCCGCTCGGCTCGCCGATCGGCTCCGGCCTCGGCATCCGCAACCCGCACAACTTCCAGCTGATCGTGGAGGGCGCGAACGTCCCGGTCGTCCTGGACGCGGGCGCCGGCACCGCCTCCGACGTCGCGCTGGCGATGGAGCTCGGCTGCTCCGCCGTGATGCTCGCCTCCGCGGTGACCCGCGCACAGGACCCGGTCCTGATGGCCGAGGCCATGCGGCACGCCACCGAGGCCGGCCGCCTCGCCCACCGGGCCGGCCGGATCCCGCGCCGCTTCCACGCGGAGGCCTCCTCCGCGATGGCCGGCCGCGCCGACCTCGACACCCGCGAGCGCCCGGCGTTCTGACGCGGCACCCGTGTCACAAGCCGGTCCCGGAGGCGATGTCCGCCGGGACCGGCCGCGACCCGCCGCACTACACTCCTCGGGTGGACACGGCATGGCGCGACCCCCTGATCGGTACCCTGCTCGACGGCCGGTACCGGGTCGAGCAGCGCATCGCGACCGGCGGCATGTCCACGGTCTACAAGGGCACCGACACCCGCCTCGACCGCGTGCTCGCCCTCAAAGTGATGCACCCCGACCTCGCCGGGGACGAGGGCTTCACCGCCCGCTTCATCCGTGAGGCCAAGGCCGTCGCCCGCCTCGCCCACCCCAACGTGGTCAACGTCTTCGACCAGGGCGCGGACCACGGAAACGTCTTCCTCGCCATGGAGTACGTGCCCGGCCGCACCCTGCGCGACCTGCTGCGCGACCGCGGCGCGCTGTCGATCCGGGCCGCGCTGGACATCATGGAACCGGTGCTCGCCGCGCTCGGCGCCGCCCACCGCGCCGGGCTGGTCCACCGGGACGTCAAGCCGGAGAACGTGCTGATCACCGACGGCGGCCTGGTCAAGGTCGCCGACTTCGGCCTGGTCCGGGTCCTGGGCAGCGCCGACGGCGCCCCCACCTCGACGACCACCGCCACCGGCGGCACCGTCATGGGCACCGTCTCCTACCTCGCGCCCGAGCAGATCCTCCCGGACGCCCCCACCGACCAGCGCGTGGACGTCTACGCGGCCGGCATCCTGCTGTACGAGATGCTCACCGGCACGCGCCCGCACACCGGCGACAACCCCGTCCAGGTCATGTACAAGCACCTGCACGAGGACGTCCCCCCACCCTCGCGCAGCGTCCCGACCGTCCCCCCGGCGCTCGACGCGATAGTGCTCGGCGCCTGCGCCCGAACCCCCGACACCCGCCCGTACGACGCCGTCGAGCTGCTGGCCACCCTGCAGCGGGTCCGGCGCGAGCTCGGCCCGGCCGAGCTGGACGCCGAGCCGCCGACCTCCACCAGGCCCAGCCCGCGCTACCCGACCAGCGAGCCGACCTCGGTGATCCAGCGCACGCCGCAGGCCGCCCCGCACCAGCTGCCGCTCCCCCTCCCGCAGCCGGTCGAGCCGCCCGTGGCCGAGCGCACCAGCGTCCTCGACGTCCCGCCGGACCTGATGGACCAGCTGCTGGTCGAGCCCCGCCCCTACGACGAGCCCACCCCCGTCCGCCCGCCCCGCCCGAACCCGCTGCGCCGCGTCCCGCGCAAGCCGGTGATCTGGGCCTCCGCGCTGACCGTCCTGGTGCTGCTGGTCGGCGGCGTGACGTACGGGCTGTCCGAGTCGCTGTACGGGCCGGTGCCCGGGGTGCTCGGCAAGGACCGCGCCGAGGCGCAGCGGATCCTGGACAAGGACGGCATGCACGGGAAGTTCGTGGACGCGTACAGCGAGACCGTGCCGTCCGGCCAGGTGATCTCCACCGACCCCGGGGTGGGCACCCGGTCGCGCAAGAGCGATGCCGTGACGGTCACCGTCTCCAAGGGGCCGCACCGGATCGCCGTGCCGGACGTCACCGGCAAGCCCGCCGACCAGGCCGCGTCCGCGCTGACCGGCGTGCAGCTGGCGAAGGGCTCGGTGACCGAGACGTTCAACGACGCCGTGCCCGAGGGCTCGGTGATCAGCAGCTCGCCGGTGGCCGGCCAGCAGGTGGCGGAGAACACCCCGGTCTCGCTGGTGGTCAGCAAGGGCATGGTGCCGGTGCCGGACGTCACCGGGATGACGAAGGACGCGGCCGAGAAGGCGCTCACGGCGGCCGGGTTCACGATGCAGACCACCGGGGTCAACCTGTTCGGCAGCGGCAAGGCGAGCAGCCAGTTCCCGGCGGCCGGCGAGCGGCGTCCCCAGCACACCGCGGTGACGGTCAACTTCCCCTTCATCTGAGGGGGTTGGGGGCCCAGGGCCCAGGCCCTAGCGGAGCGGGCCGTCCCCCGGCTCCTCCTGGTGGGTGTAGCGCTGCTCGCGCCACGGGTCGGCGAGGTTGTGGTAGCCGCGCTCCTCCCAGAAGCCGCGCCGGTCGGCCCGCATGTACTCGACCGCGCGGACCCACTTCGGGCCCTTCCAGGCGTACAGCTGCGGGACGACGAGCCGGACGGGGAAGCCGTGTTCCGCGGTCAGCGGCTCGCCGTTGCGGTGGGTGGCGAAGAGCGTGCGCGGATCGGCGAAGTCGGCCAGCCGCAGGTTGGCGCTGTAGCCGTACTCGGCCCAGACCATCACGTGCGTGACGCCGGGCGCCGGGGGCACGAGGTCGAGGACGAGGGAGGCCGGGACGCCCGTCCACTCGTTGCCGAGCACCGAGAACTTGGTCACGCAGTGCAGGTCCGCGCGGACGGTGGTGCGCGGCAGGGCGGTGAAGGCGTCGAAGTCCCAGCTGTGCTTCTCCGCCGAGGCGGTCGCGCCGAACACCTGGAGGTCCCAGGTCAGCGGCTTGAAGCGGGGCACGGGACCGTAGTGCAGGGCGGGCCAGCCGCGCTGGACGCGCTGCCCCGGGGGGAGCCTCGGGTCAGGCGGCGGAAGCTGTTCTTGTTCGGACTGACCCATGGCTCCATGGTGACAGACGGCGTCCGGCCCCCGGCGCGCGCCCCTTTCGGTGCCCCGCGCGCCCCGCCCGTACGGGCCAACGGCCGGCAGACATTCCCCCAAATCGGATATTCCGACACATGTCCTAGTGAGTGTGAACTTACTGGAAGTCCCTCCCATTTCGGTGCCAGGATGCGCAGCGCAGCACTCACAGCAGGCCCCAGCGCAGGGAGGCACCGTCATGCAGGGCGATCCAGAGGTCATCGAGTTCCTCAACGAGCAGCTCACCGCCGAGCTCACCGCGATCAACCAGTACTTCCTGCATGCCAAGATGCAGGAGAACTTCGGCTGGACGAAGCTCGCCAAGTTCACCCGGCACGAGTCGATCGACGAGATGAAGCACGCCGAGGTGCTCACCGACCGGATCCTCTTCCTGGAGGGCCTGCCGAACTACCAGCGGCTGTTCCACGTCCGGATCGGGCAGACGGTCAAGGAGATGTTCGAGGCCGACCGCCAGGTCGAGGTCGAGGCGATCGACCGGCTCAAGCGCGGGATCGTGGTCATGCGCGCCAAGAACGACGTCACCTCGGCGAACATCTTCGAGGACATCCTGGCGGACGAGGAGCACCACATCGACTACCTCGACACCCAGCTGGAGCTCCTGGAGAAGCTCGGCGAGGCGCTCTACCTCGCCCAGCTGATCGAGCAGCCGGAGTCCTGAGCCGCCGCGGCGGTCAGGCCGCGCGCAGCGGGACGACGGGCGCCGGGACCGGGGCCGTCGGGGCCGGTGCGACCGGCCCCGGGGCGGCGGGGCCCTCGGGGTCCGCGAGGCCGAGCCTGGCGGCCAGCCGGGCGGTCGGGCAGGGCCGGGCGCCGTGCTCGCCGAGCAGCGCCTGTATCCGGCGCACGCACGAGCCGCAGTCCGTGCCGGCCTTGCAGCCCTTGGCGATCTGCCGCGGGGTGTTGGCGCCCTCGTCGATCGCCCGCTTCACCTGGTCCTCGGTGACCGCATGGCACATGCACACGTACATCGCGGTCTCTCCCGGGGGTGTAGCGCAGCTGCTCTCGACTGCAGTGGATCTTGACTAAGGCTTGCCTTAGTTCACTAAGCCTCACCTTACCCGGCGTTCCGGGTACGAAAAAGCCCCTCCGGCCTCGGGAATCCCGAAACCGGAGGGGCCTTCGTCACATCCGGGGGCTACGGCACGACCGGGACCTACTGGCCGCGGTACATCTCCGCCACCAGGAACGCCAGGTCGAGCGACTGGCTGCGGTTGAGGCGCGGGTCGCAGGCCGTCTCGTAGCGCTGGTGCAGGTCGTCGACCAGCACCTCGTCGCCGCCGCCGACGCACTCGGTCACGTCGTCGCCGGTCAGCTCCACGTGGATGCCGCCCGGGTGGGTGCCGAGCGCGCGGTGCACCTCGAAGAAGCCCTTGACCTCGTCGAGCACGTCGTCGAAGCGGCGGGTCTTGTGGCCGCTGGAGGCCTCGAAGGTGTTGCCGTGCATCGGGTCGCAGATCCACACCGGCTGGGCGCCGGACGCGGTGACCTTCTCCACCAGGGTGGGCAGGTGGTCGCGGACCTTGCCCGCACCCATCCGGGTGATGAAGGTGAGGCGGCCGGGCTCGCGCTCCGGGTCCAGCTTCTCGATCAGGGTCAGCGCGTCGTCCACCGAGGTGGTCGGGCCGAGCTTGACGCCGATCGGGTTGCGGATCTTCGAGGCGAACTCGATGTGCGCGTGGTCCAGCTGCCGGGTGCGCTCACCGATCCACACCATGTGGCCGGAGACGTCGTACAGCTCGCCGGTGCGCGAGTCCACGCGGGTCAGCGCGGTCTCGTAGTCGAGGACCAGCGCCTCGTGCGAGGAGTAGAACTCGACCGTCTTGAACTCCTCCGGGGCGACACCACAGGCGTTCATGAACGCCAGCGCGTTGTCGATCTCCCGGGCGAGCTGCTCGTAGCGCTGGCCGGCCGGCGAGTTGCGGACGAAGTCCTGGTTCCAGGCGTGCACCTGGCGCAGGTCGGCGTAACCACCGGTGGTGAAGGCGCGCACCAGGTTCAGCGTCGCGGCGGACGCGTTGTACATCCGCTTCAGGCGCTCCGGGTCCGGGATGCGGGACTCGGGGGTGAACTCGAAGCCGTTCACCGAGTCGCCGCGGTACACCGGCAGGGTCACGCCGTCCCGGGTCTCGGTCGACTTCGAGCGCGGCTTCGAGTACTGGCCGGCGATCCGGCCCACCTTCACGACCGGCACGGAGGCCGCGTACGTCAGCACCGCGGCCATCTGCAGCAGCGTCTTCAGCTTGTTGCGGATGTGCTCGGCCGAGACGCCGTCGAAGGCCTCGGCGCAGTCGCCGCCCTGCAGGAGGAACGCCTCTCCACGCGCCACGGCAGCGAGCCTGGCGCGCAGCTGGTCGCACTCGCCGGCGAAGACGAGGGGCGGATAGGAGGCGAGCTCCGCAAGGGTCTTGCGCAGAGCCTCTTGGTCCGGCCATTCAGGCTGCTGCGCCGCGGGCAGGGACTGCCAGGAGTGGAGATTCGTCACGGTCACACGGCCAAGGCTACGGGGTGACACCAGCGATTCGTGACCAATGCTCGATGGGTGAGACACATCTCGGACAAAGAAGTGACCGGCCTCACCCGGTCCGCCCAATCCGCTACGCTCGACCCATGCACGCGCCCCACACCCACTCCTGGTGGTGGGCCTCCCCCTCGGGTGGCCCACCGATCGCGCGTTCCTAGACGAACACGACGGCCGCCCCTCGGGGCGGCCGTCGGCGTCTGAGCAGACGGCCCCTCCGGGAGCGGAACACCCCAGCACCGCACCCCGCACGTCCTCCCGGAAGGAAGCCGCACCGTGACCACCACCGCCGACCTGCTCGCCCGCCTCACCGGCCCCGACGCCCCGGCCTTCGCACTGCTGCACCGCCGCACCCCGCGACTCGCCCCGGACACCGTCGAGGTGCTGCTGGGCACCGTCGGCACCTACGAGCACCTCGCCGACCTGCCGGTCCGCTCCGGCGCGCCGGAGGGCGGCCCGGTCCACGACCTGCTCGCGCTCGTCCCCTACCGGCAGATCCGCGAGCGCGGCTTCGAGGCGCACGACGACGGCACGCCGCTCCAGGCCCTCGCGGTGACCGAGCAGTACGCCCTTCCGTTGGCCGAATTCATGGCCGCACTACCGCAGTTGCCGGTCACACTGACGGACGGCTCGTTCGACGTGGACGACGCCGCGTACGCCGACATCGTCCGCCGGGTGATCCGGGACGAGATCGGCAACGGCGAGGGCGCCAACTTCGTGATCCGGCGCGACTTCACGGCCACGCTGGAGAACTTCTCGCCCGAGCTCGCCCTCACCCTGTTCCGCCGCCTGCTCGACCAGGAGCGCGGCGCGTACTGGACGTTCCTCGTCCACACCGGGGAGCGCCTTGCCGGAGGCGAGCCGGGTCGCTGCCTGGTCGGCGCCTCCCCCGAGGTGCACGTCCGGCAGAGCGGCGGCACCGTCGTGATGAACCCGATCTCCGGCACCTACCGCTATCCGGCGGGCGGCTCGGACATCGACTCCCTCCTCCGGTTCCTGCACGATCCGAAGGAGCTGGAAGAGCTCACGATGGTCGTCGACGAAGAGCTGAAGATGATGTGCACCGTCGGCGACCTCGGCGGCCAGGTGCTCGGCCCCCGGCTCAAGGAGATGTCCCACCTCGCCCACACCGAGTACGAACTGCGCGGCCGCACCTCGCTGGACGTCCGGGACGTGCTCCGCGAGACGATGTTCGCCGCCACCGTCACCGGCAGCCCGGTCCAGAACGCCACCCGCGTCATCCGGCGCTACGAGCCCGGCGGACGCGGCTACTACTCCGGCGCGCTCGCCCTCATCGGCCGCTCGGCCAGCGGCGGCCAGCTGCTCGACTCCCCCATCTGCATCCGCACCGCCGACATCGACCCGGCCACCGGGCGCCTCGTCGTGCGGGTCGGCGCCACCCTCGTCCGGCACTCCGACCCGGAGTCCGAGGTCGCCGAGACGCACGCCAAGGCCGCCGGGGTGCTCACCGCGATCGGCGCCCGGCCCGTGCCCGCCCGGCTGCCCAACCCGGGCGGGCCGCGCCTCGGCGACGACCACCGCGTCCAGGCCGCGCTCGGCGCCCGGCGCGGCGGCCTCGCGCCGTTCTGGCTGCGGATGCAGGCCCCGGCCGAGATCACCGAGCCCGAGCCGACCCTCGTCGTCGACGGCGAGGACACGTTCACCGCGATGCTCGCCCACCTGCTCACCTCGCTCGGCCACCGGGTCTCGGTCGTCCGCTACGACGAACCCGGGCTGCGCGCCCGGGTCGCCGCCCACCCCGGAGCGCTCGTGCTCGGCCCCGGGCCGGGCGACCCCCGGCTCGCCGACGACCCCAAGATGGCCGTGCTCCGGCCGATCGTCGCCGACACCCTGGCCGCCGTCCGCTCCGGTGCCCGGACGGCGCCGCTGCTCGCGGTCTGCCTGAGCCACCAGCTGCTCGCCGCCGAGCTCGGGCTCGGGCTGGCGCGCAAGCCCGTCCCGTACCAGGGCGCGCAGGAGACCGTCGACCTGTTCGGGACGAAGCGCACGGTGGGCTTCTACAACACGTTCACCGCACGCTGCACGGACGCCGACGCGGCCCGGCTCGCCGCCGAGGGCGTCGAAGTCGCGCGCGACGCGGCCACCGGCGACGTGCACGCGCTCCGCGGGCCCGGCTTCGCCGGCCTCCAGTTCCACCCGGAGTCGGTGCTGACCCGCGAGGGCGTGGACATCGTCGCCGCCCTGCTCCGCCAGACGGCGGCCGCGCGGCGCTGAGGGGCCGGGCGGCGGGATCCGGGCAGAGCGCCCGCTCGGATCCCCCCGCCGGAGGCGCCGCTCGGATCTCGTCAGATCTCGTCGTCCAGCCCCTGCTCGATCGCGTACCGCACCAGCTCCACGCCCGCCCCCGAAGCCCGGCCCCTCCGAACCGCCGGAGGCACCCCTCAGATCTCGTCGTCCAGCCCCTGCTCGATCGCGTACCGCACCAGCTCCACCCGGTTGTGCAACTGCAGCTTCCCCAGGGTGTTCTGCACGTGGTTCTGCACCGTCCGGTGCGACAGCACCAGGCGCTCGGCGATCTGGCGGTACGACAGGCCCTTCGCCACGAGCCGCAGGACCTCCGTCTCGCGGGCGGTCAGCTGGGGCACGGCCGGGGCGGAGGCCGGGGCCGGTTCGGCGGCCAGGCGGCGGAACTCGCCGAGCACCAGGCCGGCCAGGCCCGGGGTGAAGACCGCGTCGCCGACGGCCGTGCGCCGCACCGCGTCCAGCAGCTCCTCCCGCCCGGCCGACTTCACCAGGTAGCCGGTCGCGCCGGACTTCACGGCCTCCAGCACGTCCTGGTGCTCGCCGCTCGCGGAGAGCACCAGCACCCGCACCGACGGGTCGTGCGCCACGACCTGCCGGCACACCTCGGCGCCGGGCAGGCCGGGCAGGTTGAGGTCGAGCACGACCACCTGGGGCGTGCAGGCCCGGGCCCGGCGGACGGCCTCCTCGCCGTCGCCCGCGGTGGCCACCACGTCCAGCCCGGCCTCGGCGAGGTCGCGCGAGACGGCGTCGCGCCACATCGGGTGGTCGTCCACGACCATCACCCGCACCGGCCGTTCGGCCGCCGGATCAGTCGCTGGCTGGTCGGTCATCGGAGCCCTTCCTCGGGACGCGCAGTTCGACCTCGACGCCCTCCCCGGGCGCCGAGTACAGCTCGGCGGTGCCGCCGAGGTCCAGCAGCCGGCCGCGGATCGACTGGCTGACGCCGAGCCGTCCGGCCCGCTCCGCCTCGCCGAGCCGCCCGGCGGCGAAGCCGGGGCCGTCGTCGCGGATGCTGACGGTGACGGCCTCCGGCTCGTCCTCGACCAGGATCCAGGCGCGGGCGGCGGGACCGGCGTGCTTGCGGACGTTGTCGACGGCGGCGCCGACCGCCGCGGCCAGTTCGCCGACGGCGGGCGCGGGCAGCAGGACGGGTGTGCCGGGGGCGGAGATCGTGATCCGCTCGTCCGCGTACGGGCGCAGCAGCGCGGTGAGGTCGCCCGGCTCCTCGACGGCCTGCGGTGAGCGGCGGGCGGGGATCGGGCCGCCGGTCATCAGCGTCCGCAGGGCGCGCTCCTGTTCGCCTGCGAGGCGGCCGAGCTCGGCGAAGTCGGCGCCGGCGCCGGGGCGTTCGGCCTGCTCGGCGCCCCGGCGCTGGACCAGCGCGAGCACCTGGAGGACGCCGTCGTGGATGTCCCGGGAGAGCCGCTCGCGCTCGCGGGTCGCGGCCTCGACCTGGAGGGCGCGGGTGAGCGCGGCCTCGCTGGCGCGGGCGAGTTCGATGACGTAGCCGATCGCGCAGCCGGCCACCATCAGCAGCACGATGTTGTGGACGTTGTCGGCGGTGATGCCGCCGTGGCCGAGGATGTTGGCGACGCCGATCACCGAGCCGGCCGCCGCGGCCCAGCGCCAGCCGCCCTTGCCGGCGAAGCCGAGCACCGTGCCCGCGGCCCAGATGGTCGGCAGGGTGGTCGAGCCGTGGCTGATCCGGACCGGGTCGTCGGTCTGGCCGCTCATCACGATGCCGGTGACGGCCATCGCGAGGTCGGTGCCGAGGACGTACCACGTGCAGCGCTGCGGGCCGGCGAAGGCCCGGGTGCTGGCAAGGGTCCAGAGGGTGAGCGCGCCGAGGTAGATCCAGCCGGCGACGGGGTGCAGGAAGTGCAGGTAGGAGTGGAAGTAGCGGAGCAGGGCGTAGCACAGGGCGAGGACCCGGAAGTAGGACATCGCCCGCCAGAGCGGGAGTTCGACCGACATGCCGCCGGCCGCGGCGGTGCCGCCGAGCCCCGTGCCACCGGCACCGGAGCCGCCGCCGGCGCCCACCGCCCCGGTTCTGCCGCCGTCCGTCATCCGCCCGCCCCTCCCCTGGGCCTCCGGGTGGTCCGTCAGGCCGACCCGGTGTCCTTCTGCTCCTGCGTCTTCTCCGCCTCGGCGGCCTTCTCGGCTTCCGCGGCCTTCTCGGCCTCGGCCGCCTTCTCCGCCTCGGCCTTCTCCGCCTTGGCGGCGGCCTTGCGCTCGGCGTCGGCGCGCTTCTTGTCCTCGGAGATCTGCCGCTTGGCGGCCGTCGCGTAGATGTCGACGTACTCCTGGCCCGAGAGGCGCATGATCTCGTACATCACCTCGTCCGTCACCGAACGGAGGATGAAGCGGTCGTTCTCCATGCCCTGGTAGCGGGAGAAGTCCAGCGGGCGGCCGATCCGGATGCCGGGGCGGATGCCGAAGTTGGGGACGACCTGGCCGGGCGGCTGCACCTTCTCGGTGTCGATCATGGCGACCGGGATGACCGGCGCGCCGGTGGCCAGCGCGACGCGGGCCAGACCGCCGACCTTGCCGCGGTACAGCTTGCCGTCGGGCGAGCGGGTGCCCTCGGGGTAGACGCCGAAGAGCTCGCCGCGGTCCAGGACCGCGATCGCGCTGCGGATCGCGGCCTCGCCGGCGCCGCGCACCCCGGAGCGGTCGACCGGCAGCTGGCCGACGCCCTTGAAGAAGGCGGCGGTCAGCCGGCCCTTGAGGCCCGGGGTGTTGAAGTACTCGGCCTTCGCGATGAAGGTGACCCGGCGCTTGATCAGTGCCGGGAAGAAGAACGAGTCCGAGAAGGACAGGTGGTTGCTCGCGATGATCGCCGCACCCTCGGTCGGGATGTTCTCCTCACCCTCGATCCACGGCCGGAAGAAGATCCGAAGCAGTGGCGCGACGATCATCTTCATCAGTCGGTAGAACAACCCGGGCCTCCTGTATTGCGGACCGGTCGATCCTAATGCCCCGTGAGCGCGGCCCGCGCCCCGCCCCGCTCGCCGGGTGGACGCGGGGCGCACGCCCGGGGGTGTACGACCCGGCGGAGCGCGTGGGACGATGCGAATTCCGCAGCCTCCAGTTCCAGCGTCCCCTCCCCCAGCGCCGCCCGCCCGCGAAGGAGCCCGCCATGCCGTTGCTGCCCGGTGCCGAACCGTACCGCCACCGGGGCGGACCGGTGGGGGTCCTGCTGTGCCACGGCTTCACCGGGTCGCCGCAGTCGATGCGCCCGTGGGCGGAGCAGCTGGCGGCGGCCGGGCTCACGGTCTCCCTGCCGCTGCTGCCGGGGCACGGCACCCGTTGGCAGGACATGCAGGTCACCCGGTGGGAGGACTGGTACGCCGAGGTCGACCGGGAGCTGCGGGTGCTCGCCGAGGAGTGCGAGCAGGTCTTCGTCTTCGCGCTGTCGATGGGCGGCGCGCTGGCCCTGCGGCTGGCCGCGCTGCACGGCCCGACGGTCTCCGGACTGGTGCTGGTCAACCCGTCGGTGCGCTCGGACAACCCCGCGAGTGTGCTGCTTCCGGTGCTGCGCCACCTCGTCCCGAGCGTCCCCGGGATCACCGACGACATCGCCCGGCCCGGCGTCACCGAGGGCGGCTACGACCGGACGCCGCTGGACGCCGCCTGGTCCCTGGGCAAGCTGTGGCAGGAGGTCCAGCGGCGGCTGCCGGAGGTGACCCAGCCGGTGCTGCTGTTCCGCAGTCCGCAGGACCACGTGGTCTCGCCGGCCAACTCGGAACTGGTGCTGGCCCGGATATCCTCGACCGACGTGACGGAGCGGCTGTGCCAGCGCAGCTTCCACGTCGCGACGCTGGACCACGACGCGGCGGAAATATTCAGGGGCGGCCTGGACTTCATCCGACGGCTGGCTCCCGCGCACGCGGCGGGCGTCAACCGGGTCGAATCCGACGATCACCATGGCTGAAGGGCCGGAAGTGCACGAGAGCAGCACGGCGGGCGGCGGGGACGAGGCACCCCGCGAGGACGGCACGACCGACGGGGCGACGAACGACGCGGCGGGGAGCGGCGTCGGCGGCGGCACGGCGGCGGACGGGGCCGGCGAGGCCCCCGCGGAGCCCCGGCCGCGGCGCGCGCCCGAGCGCAGCCAGGCCGAACAGGACGAGATCTTCGCCGCCCTGGTGGCCCAGTTCGACGACCCCGTCGACCTGAACAACCCGAACTGGCCGGAGATCGAGAACCTCCGGGCCCGGGGCGAGCTGAAGGGCGGCTACAAGGACGGCGCCGGCCAGGGCGCCCCCGACGACCTCTCCGACCTGGCCCCGCAGCCCCGCTCCCGGTCGGGCGGCCCGGTGCTGCCGGCCGCCGGCGGGGGCCCGCGCGACTTCGAGCTGTCCGAGGAGACGGACGAGGGCCACTTCATCCCGCCGGATCCGGAGCCGCTGCCGCCGGCGGACGTGACCACCAAGTTCGCGTGGCTCGCGGTGCTCGGCGGCCCGGCGCTGCTGCTGTTCGACGCGGTGGTGTGGCGGGAGATCTCCGGCTGGCCGGCCTGGGTCGGGTTCAGCGCCTTCCTGGGCGGCTTCGTGACCCTCGTGGTCCGGATGAAGGACCGCGACGAGGACGAGCCGGAGGACCCGGACCACGGCGCGGTCGTGTAGCCGGTGCCGTGGCCGGGCGGGTCCGCCGTGTTGCGACCCCCGGCGCATCATTAGGGCTCGGGGATCTCCAGCACGGCGAGCACCGGCAGGTGGTCGGTCGCGGCCCGCAGGTCCGCCTCGGTGACGCCCGGCAGCCCGTGCGGCACACCGCAGGCGCGCACGGTGATCCCGGGCGTGGCGAAGACGGCGTCGATCCGCTGGTAGGGGCGCTCCGGGACGGACGTGAACTCGCCGCCCCAGGGCGCCGTGACGTGCCCGTCCTGGAGCCGCGAGGCCAGCAGCCGCCACCCCTCGCCGTCCGGGTGCTCGTTGAAGTCGCCCGCGATGACGCCGAGTTCGGCGATCCCGAGCTGGTCGAGCAGCAGCTCGAACTGCCCGTACCGCTCGTCGGCGTCCAGGCTCAGGTGGCAGCTGGTGACGGTGAACGGCGCCGAACCGGGCAGCCGGAGCAGCGCGGTGGCGAAGCCGCGGGCGTGCAGGCCGCGGGTCTTGGGCAGGAAGCGGTCGTGCACGCCGAGCACCTCGACGGCGCCGGGCCGGCCGAGCAGCAGCGGCCCGGCCGCCGTCCGGCCGCCGCCGGCGAGGACGGCCGTCCCGGTGCGCCGCGCGAGCCACCCGGCCTGGCCCTCGGGGCGCCAGTAGCGCGGCGATTCCTGGATGCAGATGAGGTCCGGCTCGCACGCCCGGATCACCCGGACGAGTGCTTCGCGGTCGTCGCGCAGCGAGCGGACGTTGTAGCCGAGCAGCCGCAGTCGGCGCGGGCCGGGCCCGGGCAGCGGTGCGGTGGGTGCCGTCGTCATGTTCCTCCCCGTCCGTGATCGGTGGGACCGACCGTACGGCAGCCCGGGGACGTGCGACGGCGGCGGCGCGTCCGGAGGTGGTCGGGGTCCGGTCGCACCGCCGCCGGCGGGCTCTTCTTCTTCGAGGGGTGGAGCGGGTCAGACGGTGCGGGCGAGGTCGGCCGCGCCGGCGATGCCGGCGGCCGAGCCCATCGAGGCCAGGACGACCTCGGCCCGCGGGCGGTGCACGCCGCCGGTCAGGTAGTGCTCGAAGGCCTTGGCGACCGGGTCGAGCAGCAGCCGGCCGGAGTCGGAGACGCCGCCGCCGAGGACGAAGACGCCCGGGTCGAAGAGCGCGGCGAGGTCGGCCATGCCGCGGCCCAGCCAGTCGGCGAGCTCGGCGTAGCACTCCAGGGCGAGCGGGTCGCCCGCCTCGGCGGCCTCGGTGATGTGGATGCCGCGGATGGTCTCGGCGACGCCGTCGTTGAGCTCCAGCATCCGCCGGCCGCGGACCGGGTCGGCGGCGGCCTTCTCCCGGCCGTAGCGGCGCAGCGAGCGCCCGGAGCCGTACTGCTCCCAGCAGCCCTTGCCGCCGCAGCCGCACTGCAGGCCGTCGGGGACCATGTTGAGGTGGCCGATCTCGCCGGCCACGCCGAACCGGCCGCGGTGCAGCCGGCCGTCCAGGACGATGCCGCCGCCGATGCCGGTGCCGACGGTGATCAGGACCATGTCCTCGTGGTCGGCGGCGGCGCCGAAGCGGAACTCGGCCCAGGCGGCGCAGTTGGCGTCGTTCTCGACGACGGTGTCGAGGCCGGTGAGCTCCTCGATCCGGCCGCGCAGCGGCTCGTTCTCCCAGTCGATGTTGGGCGCGAAGATCACCGTGGAACGGTTGCGGTCGACGAAGCCGGGGGCGCCGACGCCGACGGCGGTGACGTCGGGGTGCTGCTCCTTGAGCTCGCGCACGGCCTGCGCGATGGCGTCGACGGCCCACTGGGGGTCGGCCGGGGTGGGCACCCTGGTCCTGGCGAGGATCGCGCCCGCCTCGTCGACCACACCTGCCGCGATCTTGGTCCCGCCGACATCGACGCCGATGGTCAGAGCCATGTGTCCCTCAGCTATTCACTCGTTCCCGCTGGACGGAACGGTACCGCCCAAACACGCCCTCGTACACAGCCTCGCATACATTAGCCGAAGACAATCCGGGACCAACCGGGCCGTGACGCTTCAAAAGTCTTACGAATACTCCCGGTTCGTCACGCTCGGGGGTGAGGTCGTCACCCGTCAGGGGTTACGGATTCACTGCTTGGTGGACGGCTCGTCGGGGCTGTCGAGGTCGATCCGCTCGCTGGCGGCGCCGTCGCCCGCGGTCCAGCGGCGCTCGTGGCCGGCCACGGCGGCGCGGTAGGCGGCCAGCAGCTCGGCGCCGGCGGCGGCGAGTCCGGAGCCGGCGGCCGCGAGGTGCCCGTAGACCTCCGGCTTCTGCTCGCGCAGCCGGTCGGCGAAGCCGGCCAGGGTGATCAGGGTGTCGGCGCCCGCCTCCTGGGCCTTCTGGCCGAAGGCGTCGGCGAACCGGCGCACCTCGTCCACCAGCGGGCCGACCTCCGGGCCGAAGGGGTGGGCCTGCGTGTCCCCGGGACCGCCCGCCGCGCCGTCCGCGTCGGCGTCCGACGGCCCGCTCGCCGCCTGGTCCGTCGCCCCGCTGGTCGGTCCGTTCGCCGCCTCGTCCGTCGACCCGTCGGTCGACCCGTCCGTCGGCTCGGTGCGGTCGGTGCTGGTCATCGCGGGGCCTCCTCTGCTGCGGCCGCACCCCGCGGCCACCGGCCACCGACGCTACCCGAGGCGCGACACGGCCCCGCGGCGCAGGAGGACGTCAGCCCCGGGGCCAGAGCGCCGGATCGGGCGCGAACCGCACCGTGAGCACCCCGTCGGTCAGCCCCGCGCCCGCGACGGTGCAGCGGCGCAGCGCCGACGGCAGGGCGAGCACCCGGCGGTGGGCGCCGAGGCCGACCACCAGCTCGTCGCCACGGCGCACGAGGTCCAGGTCGGCCCGCTCGGCGCCCGGCAGCGCGAGGTGCCACACCAGCAGGCCCTCCTCGGCGAGCCGGTCCTCCACCGGCCAGGGCTCGGCGGCCAGCGGCTCGGGGCCGGGTCCGTCCCCGTAGAGGCGGTCGGCGACGGCCTCCAGGGTGACGTCGGCGAGCCCGGTGACGAGGACGGGGGCGTCGCTCGCCGCCGTCAGCGCGGCCAGTTCCTCGCGGCGGCGCTCGGCCAGCGCGGCCAGCCACGGGTCGGGCGACTCCAGCGCCTTGTCCGGCAGCGCGCCGTGCACCACGACGGCGTCCGGCCGGTGCCCGTGCAGGGCCAGCCCGGCGCGGATCCGCCGCAGGTCGTCGAACGGATGGCCGTCGGCCGACACGACGAGGCGGACGCTGGTGCCGGGCGAGGTGATCGCGGCCCGGGACTCGGCGAGCACGCCGGCGGCCTTGCCGCGGCTCTCGTACAGCCAGTCGGCGGGCATCGGGACGCCGGCCAGTCCGGCCAGCAGCGGGCGCAGCGCCCGGGCGGCCTGGCGCTGCTCGGGGACCAGCCGGTCCAGGTAGCGCTCCAGCTGCTCGGGCAGGGCGAGGGCGCCGATCAGCTCGGCGGGCGGCGGGGCGAGCACGACCAGGACGTCCCCGTCGGCGGCGGGCAGGGCGCGCAGCAGGGCGATCCGGGCGATGCCCGGGAGGGCGGTGAGCTCCTCGGGGTCGAGCGGCTCGGCCCCGAGCAGGTCGAGGGCGGGCTTGAGGCGCCCGGCGATCTCGCCGAGGGCGTGCCGGAAGGCGGCCTGCTCGTCGATCCGGGAGACGGTCAGGCCGGGTGCGTACCGCAGCGGTTCGGGTTCCAGGCGGACGCCCAGCACGGAGTCCAGCGCCCGGTGCGGGTCGTCGGCGGCCAGCAGCCAGACCCGCCGGCCGCCGCGGGCGGCGTGCAGGGCGGTGGCGGCGGCCACCGCGGGCGCGCCCGCGTCGCCGCTGACCAGGATGGTGCGTGTCGCCGTCATGCCGTCGGGCCCCCGTTCCGCGCCGTCAGCCCTGGGCGGGCTTCTTGCCGCCGCCGTCCTCGACGCGCTTCTTCAGGCCGGCCAGCGCGCGGTCGATGATGACCTTCTCGGCCTTGCGCTTGATCATGCCCAGCATCGGGATCTTGACGTCCACGGCGAGCTGGTACGTGACCTCGGTGCGGTCGGCGCCGAGCGGGGCGAGGGTGTAGGAGCCGTCGAGCGAGCGGAGCATCTGGCTGCGCACGAGGGTCCAGCCGACCTCGCGGTCGCCGTCCCAGGTGTAGGCGAGGACGTGCTCGTCGCGGATGGCGCCGGCGTCGAGCAGCAGGCGGACCTTCGAGGCGCGGCCGTCCTCGGCGGCCTCCAGGACCTCGATCTCCTTGACCTCGCCGGTCCAGGCCGGGTAGGCGGCGAAGTCGGCGATCACGGCCATGACCGTGGCCGGGGTCGCGTCGATGGTGATGCTCGACCTGGTGTGCTCCGCCATGGAATGGCCCTCCGACTCGGTCCCTCTTGCCTGCCGCCCCGGTCGAGGCGTGCTCGCCCGGGTGCGCCCGGAGCAGGCTATCGCGACCGGCGATCGACTCGGCCGCACGGGCACCGGGCGGCGGACGGCGGACGCCCGCGGGCGCCCGGCGGCGGCGCATGTTACCGGCCGGTCGCCCGGCCCTGCCGTAGGGTGCCAGTCGAACGACCCGGTCACGGCCTGGTCCGACCCGGCCGGGTGTGACACTTCGAACACCGGGGCCGACCCCCCTGGCCGAAGCTGCCTACCGGGCAGTAACGTCCTGCCGTCCCGCAGCGTCGCGAACGAGGAGCAGTCTTGCTCGACTTCAGCCTTCCGGCCCTCTACCAGGTACCGAGCGGCGGTAACCTCTCCGACCTCGTGCACCAGAACGCCGAGCGGTACCCGGACGTCGTGGTGCTCAGCCGGAAGGTGGACGGCCGCTGGCAGGAGTTGACCGCGACCCAGTTCCTGGTGGAGGTGCACGCGGCGGCGAAGGGCCTGATCGCCTCGGGCATCCGGCCCGGCGACCGGGTGGGCGTCATGTCCCGCACCCGGTACGAGTGGACGCTGCTGGACTTCGCGATCTGGACGGCCGGCGCGATCACCGTGCCGGTGTACGAGACCTCCTCCGCCGAGCAGGTCGAGTGGATCCTCGGCGACTCCGGCGCGGTCGCCGTGTTCGCCGAGACCGACCAGCACCTCAAGGTGGTCGAGGAGGTCCGCGGCCGGCTGCCGGAGCTGGAGCACCTCTGGCAGATCGAGGGCGGCGCGATCGCCGCGCTGGCCGAGGCGGGCGAGGGCGTCGCGGACGCGACCGTCCAGGAGCGCCGTTCGACCGCCTCCGAGGACTCGATCGCCACCATCGTCTACACCTCGGGCACCACCGGCCGCCCGAAGGGCTGTCAGCTGACGCACGGCAACTTCCTGGCCGAGTGCGGCAACGTCGTCGAGCGCCTCACCCCGCTGTTCCGCACCGGCGAGAGCTCCGTCCTGCTGTTCCTCCCGCTGGCCCACGTGCTCGGCCGGATCGTCGAGATCGCCCCGGCGATGGCCCCGATCAAGCTGGGCCACGTCTCCGACATCAAGGACGTCACCGCCGAGCTGGCCTCCTTCCGCCCGACCCTCATCCTCGGCGTGCCGCGGGTGTTCGAGAAGGTCTACAACACCGCCCGCGCCAAGGCCCAGGCCGACGGCAAGGGCAAGATCTTCGACAAGGCCGCCGCGACCGCGATCGCCTACAGCCGCGCCCTGGACGCCGGCGGCGCCGGCCTCGGCCTGCGGATCAAGCACGCGGTGTTCGACAAGCTGGTCTACAGCAAGCTGCGCGCCGCCCTCGGCGGCCGGGCCACCCACGCCATCTCCGGCGGCGCCCCGCTCGGCGAGCGCCTCGGCCACTTCTACCGCGGCATCGGCTTCACCGTCCTGGAGGGCTACGGCCTGACCGAGACCTGCGCGGCCACCGCCTTCAACCCGTGGGACAAGCCGAAGATCGGCACGGTCGGCCAGCCGGTGCCCGGCGCCTCCGTGCGGATCGCCGAGGACGGCGAGGTCTTCTTCAAGGGCCCGCACGTCTTCACCGGCTACTGGAACAACCCGCAGGCGACCGCCGACAGCCTCAAGGACGGCTGGATGGCCACCGGCGACCTCGGCTCGCTGGACTCCGAGGGCTACCTGACCATCACCGGCCGCAAGAAGGAGATCATCGTCACGGCGGGCGGCAAGAACGTCGCCCCGGCGGTGATCGAGGACCGGATCCGGGCGCACGCGCTGGTCGGCGAGGTCATGGTGGTCGGCGACCGCAAGCCCTTCATCGGGTGCCTGATCACCGTCGACCCGGACTTCTTCCCCAAGTGGAAGGAGCTCAACGGCAAGCCCGCCACCGCGACGGTCGCCGAACTGCGCGAGGACCCGGACCTGCTGGCCGCGCTCCAGACCGCCGTCGACGACGGCAACGCGGCCGTCTCGCACGCCGAGGCGGTCAAGAAGTTCCGCCTGCTGGACACCGAGTTCTCCGAGGAGAGCGGCCACCTCACGCCGTCCCTGAAGCTCAAGCGCAACGTCGTCCTGAAGGACTTCGCGGCCGACGTCGAGGCGATCTACCAGAAGTAGCCGCCCCGGACGCGCGAACGGGCCCGCCTCCTCGTCGGG
>NZ_JBHVPD010000113.1:22816-31360 GCF_042887525.1 Kitasatospora sp. NPDC057936 | reverse complement strand
GATCGGCGGGGCCCGCGGGGGCGGCGGCGGGGGCGGCGGCGCGCTGCTCGGCCCGCTCGCGGCGGGCGTCGAGCCAGGCTGCCGCCCAGTCGGCGGGCTCGGCGGCGGGGACGGCCTGCGGGGTGCCGCTCCACAGCAGGAGGAGTCCGAGCGCGTGCTTGCACGGGAACTTCCGGCTCGGGCAACTGCACTGGTAAGCGGGCGTGGCGAGCTCGACCACGGTGCGGTACGGCGTGCTGCCGCTGCCCCCGCACTCGCCCCAGACCGCGGCGCCGTCGGTGCCCTGGGCCGACCAGGGCGCGGGCGTGGAGAGCTTGCCGGCCGCCTTCTGCGACGCGGCGTCAGGCGCCAGGGACAGGACGTGTTCGGTGCTCCAGCGTTCCTCCATGGCACCGACCGTAGGCGGGGGCGCTGACACTTCCTCACCGCCCGCCGCGGATTGTCAGTGCCCGGGTGCAGGGTGGCTCCCGCAGGCCGGAGTTGCCCTCCCGTCACCCGCCGCCCCGCCGTCACCGTGCCCGGCGGCCGACCCGAAGGAGCCCCCATGACCGACGTTCTGCGGCAGCACGCCGAGGACGCCTTCGCCGGTGAACTGGCCGCCCTGGCCGCGCAGGACGACCGTCCGCGCCCCGAGCGCTGGAAGCTCTCGCCCTGGGCCGTGGCGACGTACCTGCTCGGCGGCGAACTGCCCGACGGCACCCGGATCACGCCCAAGTACGTCGGCCCGCGCCGCATCGTGGAGGTCGCCGTCACGACGCTGGCGACGGACCGCGCGCTGCTCCTGCTCGGCGTGCCGGGCACCGCCAAGACCTGGGTGTCCGAGCACCTGGCCGCCGCGATCGGCGGCGACTCCACCCTGCTCGTGCAGGGCACCGCCGGCACCCCCGAGGAGGCCGTCCGCTACGGCTGGAACTACGCCCAGCTGCTCACCAACGGGCCCAGCCGGGAGGCCCTGGTGCCCTCGCCCGTCATGCGGGCGATGGCGGACGGCAAGCTCGCCCGCATCGAGGAGCTGACCAGGATCCCGGCCGACGTGCAGGACGCCCTGATCACCGTCCTGTCCGAGAAGACGCTCCCGGTGCCGGAACTGGGCTCCGAGACGCAGGCCGTGCGCGGCTTCAACGTGATCGCCACCGCGAACGATCGGGACCGCGGCGTCAACGAGCTGTCCAGCGCGCTGCGGCGCCGCTTCAACACCGTCGTGCTGCCGCTGCCTGCCTCGTTGGAGGAGGAGGTCGACATCGTCACCCGCCGGGTGAGCCAGCTCGGCCGCTCCCTGGACCTGCCCGAACTGCCCGGCGGCGCCGAGGAGATCAGGCGGGTCGTGACGGTCTTCCGCGAGCTGCGCGCGGGGATCACGGTCGACGGCCGGACGAAGGTCAAGACGCCGGGCGGCACGCTGTCCACGGCCGAGGCGATCTCGGTGGTCACCAACGGCCTCGCCCTGGCCGCCCACTTCGGCGACGGCGTCCTGCGCGCCGCGGACGTGACGGCGGGCATCGTCGGCGCCGTCGTCCGCGACCCGGTCGCGGACCGGGCGGTGTGGCGCGAGTACGTCGAAGGGGTGGTGCGCGAGCGCGACGGCTGGAAGGACTTCTACCGCGCCGCCCGCGAGGTGGCCGCATGACCTCCCCGGGCCCGACCGCACCGGGCACGAGCACCCCGGACGTGACCCTGCTCGGGGTCCGCCACCACGGCCCCGGCTCGGCCCGGGCGGTGGGCGCCGCCCTCGCACGGCTCGCGCCGGACGCGGTGCTGATCGAGGGTCCGCCCGAGGCCGACGGCATCATCGGGCTGGCCGCCGAGAAGGACATGGTGCCGCCCGTCGCGCTGCTCGCCCACGCGGTGGACGACCCGGCCCGGGCCGCGTTCTGGCCGTACGCCGAGTTCTCCCCGGAGTGGGTGGCGATCCGGTACGCGGTGGAGCGGGAGCTGCCGGTCCGCTTCATCGACCTGCCCGCCGCGTACGGCTTCGCCGACGAGGCCGCCGCCGACGGTGCTGGAGCCGCCGACGAGCCTGCGGCCGCCGACGAGCCCGCCGCCGACCCGATCGCCCTGCTCGCCGAGGCCGCCGGCCACGACGACCCGGAGCGCTGGTGGGAGGACGTCGTCGAGCACCGCGCGCCCGGCGCCGACGCCCTGGCGCCGTTCGCGGCCGTCGCCGAGGCGATGGCCGCACTGCGCGCCGAGGGCCTCGCCGAGTCCCGCCGGGACCTCGTGCGCGAGGCGTACATGCGCCGGCAGATCCGGGCCGCCCGGCGGGCCGGGCACCGGCGGATCGCCGTCGTCTGCGGGGCCTTCCACGTGCCCGCCCTCGCCGAGCTGCCGACCGTCGCCCACGACCGGGCGCTGCTCGCGCAGCTGCCGAAGAAGACCAGGACGGACATCACCTGGGTGCCCTGGACGCACCGCAGGCTCGCCCAGTCCGCCGGGTACGGCGCGGGCATCGAGTCGCCCGGCTGGTACCACCACCTGTACGCGGCCGGGGCCGACCCGGTGCCGCGCTGGCTCGCCCGCGCCGCCGAGCTGCTCCGCGCCGAGGACCACCCGGTCTCGTCCGCGCACGTCATCGAGGCGGTCCGGCTCGCCGAGACCCTCGCCGCCCTGCGCGGCCGCCCGCTGGCCGGGCTCACCGAGACGCTGGACGCCGTCCGCGCGGTCATGTGCGACGGCTCGGACGTCGCGCTGGAGCTCGTCCGCGACCGCCTGGTGATCGGCGACGCCCTCGGCGAGGTCCCGGACGCCGCACCGGCGGTGCCGCTCCAGCGCGACCTCGCCCGGCTGCAGCGCACGCTGCGCCTCAAGCCCGCGGCCGCGCCCCGGGACCTCGACCTCGACCTGCGCAAGGACACCGACGCCGCCCGCTCCCGCCTGCTGCACCGGCTGCGGCTGCTGGGCGTCGAGTGGGGCGTGCCCGCGCGCTCCGCCGTCGCCTCGACCGGCACCTTCCGGGAGAGCTGGCGGCTGTGCTGGCAGCCCGAGTTCGCGGTCCGGATCGCGGAGGCCGCCCAGTGGGGCACCACGGTCGAGGACGCGGCCACCGCGAAGGCCGTCGCCACCGCCCGCGCGGCCGGCGAACTCGGACAGCTCACCGGCCTGGTGGAGACCTGCCTGCTGGCCGGCCTGTCCACCGCCCTGCCCGCCGTCATGCGGGTGCTCGCCGACTGCGCCGCCCTCGACACCGACGTGGCCCACCTGGCCGGCGCCCTGCCCGCCCTCGTCCGCGCGCTGCGCTACGGCGACGTGCGCGGCACCGACCACGGCGCGCTCAAGGAGGCCGCCACCGGTCTGGCCGACCGCGTCTGCGTCGGCCTGCCGCCCGCGTGCGTCGGCCTGGACGCCGCGAGCGCGGCGGACCTGCGCGCCCGGCTCGACGAGGTGCACGGCGCCGTCGGCCTGCTCGCCGCGGACGGCCTCGCCGACCGCTGGGCCGCCGCCCTGCACGCGCTGGCCCGCCGCGAGCCCGCCGGCGGCCCGGCCACCGGGGTCCCCGGCCTGCTGCGCGGGCGCGCCGTCCGGCTGCTGCTGGACGACGGCCGGCTCGACACCGAGGAGGCCGGCCGCCGCCTGCGCCTGGTGCTGTCCGCCGCCGGCGCACCGGCGGACGCGGCCGGCTGGGTCGAGGGCTTCCTCTCCGGCGGCGGCGCCCTGCTGCTGCACGACCCCCGGCTGCTCGCGCTGCTCGACGAGTGGCTGACCGGCGTCTCCGACACGACCTTCACCGACGTCCTGCCGCTGCTGCGCCGCACCTTCAGCGGCCTGGAGGCGGGCGTGCGCAGCACCGTCGGTGCCCGGGTCGCGGCCGGCCCGCTCGACGCCGAGCCGTCCGGCGAGCCCGCCGCCGGCGAGCTGGACCGGGCCAGGGCCGACGCCGCCGTGCCGGTGGTGGCCCTGCTGCTGGGCGTCCGGCCGTTCATCCCCCGGCAGGCCGCCGGCCGCGACAGTTGAGCCGTTCCCCTCGAAAGCCCTCGTGAAGGAGGAGCACATGACGACCACGACCGACGAACGCCTCCGCCGGTGGCGCCTGGTGCTCGGCGGCGAGGCCGACGGCACCGGCTGCGCGCTGCGCGGCCGCGACGCCGCGATGGACGGCGCGCTCGCCGCGCTCTACCGGGCCGCCCCCGACGAGACCGCCCGGCCCGGCCGGGGCGGCCGCCGCGGCGCCGGGCTCGGCGGCTCGGCCCCGCAGGTGGCCCGCTGGCTCGGCGACATCCGCAGCTACTTCCCGTCCACCGTCGTGCAGCTGATGCAGCAGGACGCGATCACCCGGCTCGGCCTGGACCGGCTCCTGCTGGAGCCCGAGATGCTCGCCGCCGTCGAGCCGGACGTCCACCTCGTCGGCACCCTGCTCTCGCTCAAGCACGCCCTGCCGGAGACCACCAGGGAGACGGCCCGCGCCGTCGTCGGCCGGGTGGTGGCCGACCTGGAGCGCCGACTGGCCGACCGGACCAGGTCCGCCCTGGGCGGCGCCCTCGACCGCAGCGCCCGGGTGCACCGGCCGCGCCACCGCGACATCGACTGGGACCGCACCATCCGGGCCAACCTGAAGAACCACCTGCCCGAGCACGGCACCGTCGTCCCCGAGCGGCTGGTCGGCCACGCCCGCGCCCGGCGCGCCGTCCGCAAGGACGTCATCCTCTGCGTGGACCAGTCCGGTTCGATGGCGGCCTCGGTCGTCCACTCGGCCGTCTTCGGCGCGGTCCTCGCCTCGATGCGCACACTCGACACCCGGCTGGTCGTCTTCGACACCTCGGTGGTCGACCTGACCGAGCAGCTCACCGACCCGATCGACGTCCTGTTCGCCACGCAGCTCGGCGGCGGCACCGACATCAACCGCGCCCTCGCCTACTGCCAGTCGAAGATCACCCGTCCGGCGGAGACGATCGTCGTCCTGATCAGCGACCTCTACGAGGGCGGGGTCCGGGACGAGATGCTCCGGCGGGTCGCCGCGATGAAGGCGGCCGGCGTCCGGTTCGTCGCCCTGCTCGCGCTCTCCGACGAGGGCGCCCCCTCCTACGACCACGCCCACGCCGCCGCCCTGGCCGCCCTCGGCGCTCCGGCCTTCGCCTGCACCCCCGACGCCTTCCCGGACGTCATGGCGGCGGCGATCGAGAAGCGGCCGATCCCCCGGCACCTGATCGAGGGGGCCGGGCAGGGGTTCTGACCAGGCGGCCCGTCGGATTCACCCGGACGTGCGAATCCGCCCGACGGGTGGACCGGGCGTCTGTCACGCCGCTTTAGGCTGTCTGTGACGGTTCTCACCAAAGACGGGCCGGTCCCGGGCGAAAGAGTCCCGTCCCACGGGGATAACCTGCCAGACGGACGTGACGCGCGTGTTGATTGACGTGTGCGCCCGTGGCTGTGTGGGCCGCAAGGCCGTACCTCTGCGTACCCGCACCGCCCCGACGACCCGCAGCGAAGATCCTGCCGTGGCACGCTCGTAGAGACACAATCCGCGACCACGAACAAGGACAAACACGTGGACCTGTTCGAGTACCAGGCGAGGGACCTCTTCGCCAAGCACGGCGTGCCCGTGCTTGACGGCGACGTCATCGAGACCCCCGAAGCGGCTCGCGCCATCGCCGAGCGCTTCGGCGGCCGCGCCGTCGTCAAGGCTCAGGTGAAGGTGGGAGGCCGTGGCAAGGCCGGTGGTGTGAAGCTCGCCGCCGACCCGGCCGACGCCGTCGCCAAGGCCGAGCAGATCCTCGGCATGGACATCAAGGGCCACACCGTTCACAAGGTGATGCTCGCCCAGACCGCCGACATCAAGGACGAGTACTACGTCTCGTTCCTGCTGGACCGCACCAACCGCACCTTCCTGGCCATGGCCAGCGTCGAGGGCGGCGTGGAGATCGAGGTCGTCGCCGAGGAGAACCCCGACGCGCTCGCCAAGATCCCGGTCGACGCCAACGAGGGCTGCACCCCGGAGAAGGCCGCCGAGATCGTCGCCGCGGCGAAGTTCCCGGCCGAGGTCGCCGACCAGGTCGCCGAGGTCCTGCAGAAGCTGTGGAAGGTCTTCATCGCCGAGGACGCCCTCCTCGTCGAGGTCAACCCGCTGATCAAGTCCGGTGACGGCAAGATCATCGCGCTCGACGGCAAGGTCTCCCTGGACGAGAACGCCGAGTTCCGCCAGCCCGAGCACGAGGCCCTGGAGGACAAGGCCGCGGCCAACCCGCTGGAGGCCGCCGCCAAGGCCAAGGGCCTGAACTACGTCAAGCTCGACGGCCAGGTCGGCATCATCGGCAACGGCGCGGGCCTCGTCATGAGCACCCTCGACGTGGTCGCCTACGCCGGTGAGAAGCACGGCGGCGTCAAGCCCGCCAACTTCCTCGACATCGGTGGCGGCGCGTCCGCCGAGGTCATGGCGAACGGCCTGGAGATCATCCTGGGCGACCCCGACGTCAAGTCGGTCTTCGTCAACGTCTTCGGCGGCATCACCGCCTGCGACGCGGTCGCCAACGGCATCGTGCAGGCGCTGGAGCTCCTCGCGAGCAAGGGCGAGAACGTCTCCAAGCCGCTGGTCGTCCGCCTGGACGGCAACAACGCGGAGCTGGGTCGCAAGATCCTCGACGACGCCAACCACCCGCTGGTCCAGCGCGTGGACACCATGGACGGCGCCGCTGACCGCGCCGCCGAGCTGGCCAACAAGTAAGGAAGGGGACTTTCACACCATGGCTATCTTCCTTACCAAGGACAGCAAGGTCATCGTCCAGGGCATGACCGGCGCCGAGGGCATGAAGCACACCCGCCGCATGCTCGCCTCCGGCACCCAGATCGTCGGCGGTGTCAACCCGCGCAAGGCCGGCACCACGGTCGACGTCGACGGCACCGAGATCCCGGTCTTCGGCTCCGTCGCCGAGGCGATGAAGGAGACCGGCGCCGACGTCTCCGTCCTGTTCGTCCCGCCGGCGTTCACCAAGGCCGCCGTCGTCGAGGCCATCGACGCCGAGATCGGCCTGGCCGTCGTCATCACCGAGGGCGTCCCGGTGCACGACACCGCCGCCTTCTGGGCCCACGCCGGCTCCAAGGGCAACAAGACCCGGATCATCGGCCCGAACTGCCCCGGCCTGATCAGCCCCGGACAGTCGAACGCCGGCATCATCCCGGCCGACATCACCACCTCCGGCAAGATCGGTCTGGTCTCGAAGTCGGGCACCCTGACCTACCAGCTCATGTACGAGCTGCGCGACATCGGCTTCTCCTCGGCCGTGGGCATCGGCGGTGACCCGGTCATCGGCACCACCCACATCGACGCCCTCAAGGCGTTCCAGGAGGACCCGGAGACCGAGCTCATCGTCATGATCGGTGAGATCGGCGGCGACGCCGAGGAGCGTGCCGCGGCCTACATCGCCGAGCACGTCACCAAGCCGGTCGTCGGCTACGTCGCGGGCTTCACCGCCCCCGAGGGCAAGACCATGGGCCACGCCGGCGCCATCGTCTCCGGCTCCTCGGGCACCGCCCAGGCCAAGAAGGAGGCCCTCGAGGCCGCCGGTGTCAAGGTCGGCAAGACGCCGTCCGAGACCGCCCGCCTGGCGCGCGAGATCATCGCCGGCTGACCCCAGCCCGGCCGACGAGTGCCCCCGCCCGGTTCGCCGGGCGGGGGCACTCGCCTTCTCGCAGGGCCCGTCAGCGCGCCGGGGTGCAGGGCAGCGGCGCCCAGCGGGCGCACTTCGGCGGTCCCTGCGGCGGCGGGGCCTCCGCCCCCTTGGCCGCCGCCGGCAGCTCCCACAGCGCGATCGCGCGCGGCGGCGGGTCCACCACCACCGCCTCCAGCCCGGGCGTCGGGCTGCACCACAGGCTGCTGATCCCGCCGGCCGGCCCGCCCGGCGCCACCGGCACCCCGGGCTCGGCCGCGTCCGGCGCCTGGACGCACACCGACGGCGCCGGCGGTTCCGGCTCCCGGAACAGCACCGCCGGTCGGCCGCCGACCAGCGTCATCATCGCCGCGCCGCCCACCGACGCCGTCAGCGCCGCCGCCGCACCCGTCAGGACCAGGCTCCGCAGCCCGTGCCGGGCCCGGAGCACCGGCACCGCGGGCCGGTACGGCTCCGGGCACCCGCGCACGGCCGCCCGGTGCAGCAGCCCGCTCAGCCGGTCCGGGAACCCGGGATCGGCCGGATCCGGCCCGGCCAGGTCCGGCACCCATTGCGCCAGCGCCGCCCGGGCCGCCCACACCCGCCCCTCCGCCGCGGCCAGCGTCGACTCCACCTCCACCGCGACGGCCGCCGCCGGCAGCCCCAGCCCGTCGTGCAGCACCAGTGCGCGACGCTGCGGCCGGGACAACCGCTTCAGCGCCTTCAGCAGGGCCCGGTCGCGGTCCGTCAGGCGGTCGTGGTCCGGCAGCACCGCCTGCGACTCGTCGGCCGGGCGCACCTTGATCCGCCGGTGCGGCAGCCGCCACGCGTGCGCCCGGCGCGGCCCGCCCCGGTGCCACGGCGACAGCGCCAGCTCGGACGCCCGCACCCGCACCCACGCCTCCGGATTCCCGGAGCCCGCCACCGCGTCCCACGCGCGCCGCGCTTCCCCGAACGCCCGCCGCACGCT
>NZ_JBHVPD010000113.1:0-22718 GCF_042887525.1 Kitasatospora sp. NPDC057936 | reverse complement strand
GCTCGGACGCCCGCACCCGCACCCACGCCTCCGGATTCCCGGAGCCCGCCACCGCGTCCCACGCGCGCCGCGCTTCCCCGAACGCCCGCCGCACGCAGTGCGCCGCCCGGTGCCGGCACGCCGTCAGCAGGAAGACCTGCTGGACGAGCCGCGTGTGGGAGGCCTCGTACAGCTCCTCGAACGTTGCCGGGCCGGCGTCGTCGCGCGCGCCCGTCCGCGGCCCGGGGTCGGCCGGCCGCGCGCCGGGCCGCTGCTCCGCGCCGGCTTCGCGGCGCTTCGCGGGGATCCGCCGCTGTTCGGCGGGGGCGGGGGCGGGGCCGGTGCGGGCAGCCAGGCCGCTGCCGGTGCCTTCGGTCGGGCGGCCGGGCGCCTTGCCGGGCTCGCGGCGCGGCTGCTCCTCGGCGCGGGCGGCGGATCGGGGGCGCTCGCCCGGCGGGGCGGCCGTCTTGGCGGGGGCCGCCCTCTTGGCGGGGGCCGCCGTCTTGGCCGAGGCAGCAGATCTGGCCGGGGCCGGGGTCTCGGCCTGGGCCTCGGCGGGGGGCTTCCGCCGGACGGCTGACGGCGCCTCGGCCGGGTCCGCGCCGAGGCGCTTCGCCAGGGCCACCGCCTCGGCCTCGGTGGCGGCACCCAGCTTCTCCATGGCGCGGCGCAGGGCGGCGCGGGTGCCGCGGGGCAGGGGGTGCCCGGCGACGAGCTGGGCGAGGGCCTCTGCCTCACGGGGGGTCAGTTTCCGCGTGCGGGGTGGCGTGGTCATCAGACGCTCCGGGTCGGGCCGCCGGCGGCTTGGGGGCAGGGTCTGAAAATGCGCATAAGCCAATAATCTGGGACACGACGGCGGTTTGCCGCTTCACGGAGCATGGCGAGTCGCCTTGGCACCATGAGGCGCATGACGCAGCTGATGGGCCGTCCGATCCTGGAGGTGCCGGGCGAACTGGGTGCTCGCCCCGCCCTGGCCGACCTCCTGGCGGGGGTGCGGACGGCGCTCGTCGGCCTCGCGGTGGTCGGGGTGCCGGTGCTCGGGCTGTGGGTGGTGACGCCGTACGCGGACGACGACGCGGCCGGTGCGTCGCGGCTCGCGGGGGCGCTGTGGCTGCTGGGGCACGGTGCGCCGCTGCTGCGCGGGGGAGCGGGGGCGCCGCTGACGGTCACTCCGCTGCTCATCGGCCTGCTGGCGGTGGTTCAGCTGTTCCGGGCGGGCGCCCGGGTGTCGGCGCGGCGGGGGCTGCGGTCGTGGTGGGGCGGCCCGGTGGCGGTGTGGGCGGGCTACTGCGGGGTGGCGGTCGTGGTCGTGGTGCACTGCGCGGGAGCGGGCCTGTTCCGCACCCGGGTGCTGCCGGACGTCCTGGTGGTCGGGCTGCTGGCCGCGCTCGCGGTCACCGCGGGGGCCCGGTCGACGCGCGAGGTCCGCGAGCCCGACGAGCCCTATGGGGCGTACGAGCCCTACGAGCCCTACGCGTCGTACGGGCCGGATGAGCTGGACGAGCCGGACGAGCCGGACGACTCCGACGTGCTCGGGGCCGTGTTCGCGAGCCGCCTCCTCGGCCGCCTTCCCGAGCACGCCCGTCCGGCGGACTGCGCGGAAGCCGTCCGCCGTGCGGCGCTCGCGGCGGGGGCCGGGTTGGTGGCGGTGGGCGGAGTGCTGGTCGCCGTCGCGGCGGTGTCGGACGCGGTGACCGGCGGCGGCCGGGGGATGGCGGTGCTGGGCCGGGGCCCGACGGCCGTCGCGGGGCTGGTGCTGCTGGCGGTGGTGCTCCTGCCGAACGCGGTCCTGTGGGGAGCGGCGTACGCGCTGGGGCCGGGGTTCGCCGTGGGGGAGGGGACGGTGGTGGCGCCGGGTGGCACGGCGCTCGGGCCGGTGCCGGACTTCCCGCTGTTCGCGCTGCTCCCGGAGTCCGGCCCGGGCGGCTGGCGGCTCGCGGCGATCGCGCTCCCCGTCCTGGCCGGGGCGGTCCCGGCGGTGTTGCTCGGCCGGGCCGCGGCCCGGCGCGCGTGGGAGCCGGCCGCGACGGCCGTGGCGGCCTTGCTGGCGGCACTGCTCACGGGTGCCGGGGCGGCCGCGCTGGGCTGGCTGTCCGGCGGCGCGCTGGCGGGCGGCCGGATGGCCCGGCTGGGGCCGGCGCCGTGGTGGGCGGGCCTTGCGGCGGCGGGCTGGTTCGTCGTCGTGGTGGTGCCCGGGGCGCTGCTGGCGCGCCACCGGGCGCTGGGCCCGGCCGCTCCGGGAGCCGGCGTCCTCGCGGGCCTGGCCGGCCGCGCCCGCCGGAGCGGCTGGCAGTTGCGTGCCCGCGCGCACGGCGCGGTGCTGCGGCTGAGCGGAAGCGCCCCCGAGGCGTCGGAGGATCGACCGTAGGGCGTGTCCTTTCGGCTCAGGCCGGGCGCCGCGACGCCAGGGAGCGCACGTCGCCGCGTCGTCGTCGGCGGCCGATGTCCCTCAGCCTCCGCCCTGCGATTGGACACGCCCTGACGCCGCGGCCCTCCGAGCGGAAAGGGCCGGTCCTAGTTCCGGCCGTTCCCGACCAGGTCGACGTACCACTGCGGCGCGAGCCGGCTGCAGTTGTCGGCGCCGACCGTCGTCAGCGAGTCGCGGACGCAGGTCACGTAGTCGTCGTAGTAGAGCCCGAGGCCGATCACCGAGGACGCCACCACGACGGTCATCGCGCCGGTGAGCACCCCGGCGAGCGCGGCCGGCGTGAGCGGGTTCGGCCCGGCGGGCGCGACGCCCACGGCGGTGGCCGGCCGGGGGGCGCGCATCGCGCCGATGCCCCACACGATGCCGAGCGCGCCGACGAACAGTGCCACCCAGGTGACCCCGGCGAGCACGCAGATCAGCGCGAACAGCCCGGCGAGCGCCGCGTTGCGGGCCTTGCGCTGGGCCGGATCGGTGGGGTCGAGCCGTGGCGGCTGCGGGGCCGGCGGGCGGGGCTGCCAGCCGTCGCCGCCGGACCGGCCGGGGCCCTCGCCGTCGGGGCCGTCGCCGCCGTCGGCGGACCGGGGGGCACGCGGCTGCCACGGCTGGTCCGGGGCATCCGCCGGCGGCGGCGCGAAGGGGTTGCGCTCGCCGGGGTTGTCACCGCTGCTCATGGTTTCCGCCATTCCTTCTCGGTCGGTGGGGCGGGTGCCCGTGCCCCTATGATCCCGCAGCGGTCCGACGGGCCCCCGGCGGCCTGCCGGGCCGGGCGCGGGGAGATCCCCGTCTCAACTACGCGCGTAGCCCCGGCCGGAGGGTTCGGGGGCCGTCCGACCAGCCGTTATCGTGGTGACGGTCAGCAGCTCACAGAGGTTCCCCGGGGCCCGCGTCGCGGCGGGTTCTCCTGGTGTTCCCCCTCGCTCGACCTGCCGTTCGTAGTGGCCCCACCGCCGGTGGACGTACCAGCGGGCGGCGCCCGACCTACGGAGAATCGCGCAGTGGCCGCCGCCCCCGCCCAGCTCTTCCCGCCCCGTACGCCCGGACCGGCCCGCCTGGTGGTGCTGGTCTCCGGCTCGGGCACCAACCTGCAGGCGCTGCTCGACGCCGCCGCCGACCCGGCCTACGGGGCCGAGATCCTCGCGGTGGGCGCGGACCGCGACGGCATCGCGGGTCTGGAGCGAGCCGAGCGGGCGGGCCTGCCGACCTTCGTCCACCGGGTCAAGGACCACGCGGACCGCGCCGACTGGGACCGCGCGCTGACCGCCTCCGTCGCCGCCCACGAGCCGGACCTGGTCGTCACGGCCGGCTTCATGAAGATCCTCGGCCCCGAGTTCATCGCGGCCTTCGCGGGGCGGATCGTCAACACCCACCCCGCGCTGCTGCCGTCCTTCCCCGGCGCCCACGGCGTCACCGACGCGCTCGCGTACGGGGTGAGGGTCACCGGCTGCACCGTCCACCTGGTCGACGCCGGGGTGGACACCGGGCCGATCATCGCGCAGGGCGTCGTCGAGGTCGCCGACGCCGATCACGCCGATGGCGGCGAAGCGCTGCACGAGCGCATCAAGACTGTCGAGCGCAAGCTGCTCGTCGACGTCGTGGGCCGGCTGGCCCGCGAAGGTCACCGCATCGAGGACCGAAAGGTATGGATCCCGGCATGAGTGCCAGCTCCACCACGCCCCCCGTTTCGGAGAACATCCGTCCGATCCGTCGTGCGCTGATCAGCGTGTACGACAAGACCGGTCTGGAGGAGCTGGCCCAGGGCCTGCACGCCGCCGGGGTCGCGATCGTCTCCACCGGCTCGACCGCCGGCCGCATCGCCGCCGCCGGCGTCCCGGTGACCGAGGTCTCCGAGCTGACCGGCTTCCCGGAGTGCCTGGACGGGCGCGTGAAGACGCTGCACCCCCGCGTGCACGCCGGCGTGCTCGCCGACCTGCGCCTGGAGTCGCACCGCGCTCAGCTGGCCGAGCTCGGCGTCGAGCCGTTCGACCTGGTCGTCGTGAACCTCTACCCGTTCAAGGCCACCGTCGCCTCCGGCGCCACCCCGGACGAGTGCGTCGAGCAGATCGACATCGGCGGCCCGAGCATGGTCCGCGCCGCCGCCAAGAACCACCCGTCGGTCGCCGTCGTGGTCGACCCGGCCCGCTACGGCGACGTGCTGACGGCCGCCCGCGAGGGCGGCTTCGACCTGGCCACCCGCAAGCGCCTGGCCGGTGCGGCGTTCGCCCACACCGCCGCCTACGACGTGGCCGTCGCCTCCTGGTTCGAGGCCGGCTACGCCCCGAGCGACGAGCGCTTCCCCGAGTTCCTGGGCGCCACCTGGGAGCGGCAGAACGTGCTGCGCTACGGCGAGAACCCGCACCAGGGCGCCGCGCTGTACAGCGCCGGCACCGGCGGCCTGGCCGGCGCGCAGCAGCTGCACGGCAAGGAGATGTCGTACAACAACTTCGTCGACACCGACGCCGCGCGCCGCGCCGCCTACGACCACGCCGAGCCGGCCGTCGCGATCATCAAGCACGCCAACCCGTGCGGCATCGCGACCGGCGCCGACGTCGCCGAGGCGCACCGCAAGGCGCACGAGTGCGACCCGGTCTCCGCGTACGGCGGCGTCATCGCGGTCAACCGCCCGGTCACCGTCGAGCTGGCCGAGCAGATCGCCCCGATCTTCACCGAGGTCGTCGTGGCCCCCGGCTACGAGGAGGGCGCGGTCGAGGTCCTGGCCCGCAAGAAGAACCTGCGGGTGCTGCTCGCCCCCGAGGCCCCGGTCAACCGCCAGGAGGTGCGCCCGGTCTCCGGCGGCGTGCTGCTCCAGGACGCCGACCGGGTGCACGCCGAGGGCGACGACCCGGCGACCTGGACGCTGGCCAGCGGCGAGGCGCTGTCCGAGGCGGAGCTGGCCGAGCTGGCCTTCGCCTGGCGGGCCTGCCGGGCCGTCAAGTCCAACGCGATCCTGCTGGCCAAGGACGGTGCCTCGGTCGGCGTCGGCATGGGCCAGGTCAACCGCGTGGACTCGTGCAAGCTCGCGGTCGAGCGGGCCGGCGAGCGGGCCAAGGGCTCGTACGCGGCCTCGGACGCGTTCTTCCCGTTCCCGGACGGCCCGGAGATCCTGATCGCCGCGGGCGTCAGGGCGATCGTGCAGCCCGGCGGTTCGATCCGCGACGAGCAGGTCGTCGAGGCCGCCACCAAGGCGGGCGTGACGATGTACTTCACCGGCGCGCGCCACTTCTTCCACTGACGGCGTGACGGAACGCAGGAGCGGCCCGGCTCCCTCCGAGAGGGGGCCGGGCCGCTCCGCGTCGCCGTGCGGGCGGGCCGGTCAGTAGCGCGGCCGGTTGAACCAGGCGACGCCGTCCCGGGTGGTCACCGCGGCGATCCACAGGACGCAGATCGCGATCCACAGCACGCCGACCCCGACCCCGACCCCGGCGCCCGCCGCGGCGCCCGCGACCTGGGAGTTGGCGCCCCCGGTGATCGAGCTGACCAGCACGCCGAGGCCGAGCAGCAGGGCGATCGAGCCGTACACGATGGTGGTGATCCGGGTGGCCGGGCCGCCGCTGCCGAACTTCACGCCGAGCGTGATGGAGAGCACCGCGGCGAGCAGGTAGACGACCCCGATGACCAGCAGGACGCTCGCCGCCGCGTTGCCGAAGATCGCGGTGTCGCTGCCGGTGGTGTGCTCGTTGGCGACCTTCTTGGCGCCGGCGGCCCCGATCAGCAGACCGGCCGTGATGAAGACCTGCACCGCGCCGATGATGAACAGGAACACCCGGGCGGTGACCATCAGACCCGGCATCGACATGCGCTGGGGCGCGACCGGCGGGTACCCGTACACGGGCTGCGCGGCCGGCTGCGGGTAGCCGTACCCGGCGGCCGGCGGGGCCTGCTGCGGGTAGCCGTACCCGGGCTGCTGCGGCTGGCCGTACGGGTTGTTCGGGTCGGGCGGGTAACTCATCGAAGCCTCCGGGCAGTTACGGGGACGTGGGGACGGGGCGGCGGAGCGCCCGGAGCCGGCCGGCGGGTCGGGGTGCCGGACGGACGGGACGCCGGTCGGGCGCGTCGGCGGCACGGCGACGGTGCCGCGGTGCCGAGCGCCGGCGGCTCAGGAACGTGCCCGGTGCGGAGCGAGCGGGAACGGCTGCGGCGCGCTGGACGGCGCTGTGTCGTGTGGTCGGCTCACTGCTTCTTTCCCCCGGGTGCGCCCCGCCGTGGTGTCCGTCGGCCCGTCACCGGGCCGGTCGCGGCAGGGCCGTGCCCCATATCGTCGACCGGACGGGAGTGCCGTGTCCAGCCGCCCCCGCGGCGGTGGCGAGACTGTGGCGCAACCGCAACGCGGTACCGGCCTTCCGTGTCCGTCCCGTTCTCCCGCGGGCCCCGGCGGAGCGGGTCCGGTGCCCTGGTACGGAGGCTTGCCGCGATCCGGGAGAATGGGGTCATGACTGCCCAGATTCTCGATGGCAAGGCCACTGCTGCCGCGATCAAGTCCGAACTCGCCGTCCGCGTGGCGGCCCTCAAGGCGAAGGGCGTCACGCCCGGCCTCGGCACCGTCCTGGTCGGCGACGACCCGGGCAGCCGCTGGTACGTGAACGGCAAGCACAAGGACTGCGCCGAGGTCGGCATCGCCTCGATCCAGCGCGAGCTGCCCGCCACCGCCACCCAGCAGGACGTCGAGGACGTCGTCCGCGAGCTCAACGCCGACCCGGCCTGCACCGGCTACATCGTCCAGCTGCCGCTGCCCAAGGGCCTGGACCAGAACCCGGTCCTGGAGCTCATGGACCCGGACAAGGACGCGGACGGCCTGCACCCGACCTCGCTCGGCCGCCTCGCCCTCGGCATCCAGGGCCCGCTGCCCTGCACCCCGCTGGGCATCGTCGAGCTGCTGCGCCGCCACGACGTCGAGATCAACGGCGCCGAGGTGGTCGTCGTCGGCCGCGGGGTCACCGTCGGCCGCTCGATCGGCCTGCTGCTGACCCGCCGCTCCGAGAACGCCACCGTGACCCTGTGCCACACCGGCACCCGGGACCTGGCCTACCACCTGCGCAAGGCCGACATCATCGTGGCCGCCGCCGGCGTGCCGCACCTGATCAAGCCGGAGGACGTCAAGGCGGGCGCGGCCGTCCTGGACGTGGGCGTCAGCCGCAGCGAGGGCAAGATCGTCGGCGACGTGCACCCGGGCGTGGCGGAGGTGGCCGGCTGGATCTCGCCGAACCCGGGCGGCGTGGGCCCGATGACCCGCGCGATGCTGCTCAACAACATCGTCGAGGCGGCCGAGCGCCGCGCCGGCGTCTGACACCTCCGGGAGGCGGCGGACATGAGTGACCCACGACCCGCGGCGCGGTCCCGGCAGCGGCCGGTCAAGACCACCGGCACCATCCCGCCGGAGGGCTCGGCCGCGGCCCTCGGGCGCGAGCACGCCCTGCCGGTGCGGCAGTGGCCGATAACGCTGGTCCTGCTGGTGGTCGGCGCCGGGCTCGCGGTCACCTGGTTCGCCGACTTCAAGGACGGTTTCAAGTTCGGGCTGCTGATCCTCGGCGGCGGCGTGCTGCTCGGCGC
Source organism: Kitasatospora sp. NPDC057936 (assembly GCF_042887525.1). Classification (NCBI taxonomy): domain Bacteria; kingdom Bacillati; phylum Actinomycetota; class Actinomycetes; order Kitasatosporales; family Streptomycetaceae; genus Kitasatospora; species Kitasatospora sp. NPDC057936. The sequence goes on along the minus strand of NZ_JBHVPD010000113.1, from coordinate 14,767 downwards.
CGTCCTGCGGCTGGTGCTGCCCGAGGTCGGGATGCTCGCGGTGCGCAGCCGCTTCACCGACGTGATCGTGCTGGGCTTCCTGGGGTCGGCGATCGTCCTGCTGACGCTGGTGGCCCAGCCGAACCCGTGGCTGGAGTTCCCGCTGCTCGACAACATCGGGCAGCTGATCGGGCGTCCCAAGCACTGATCCCGCGCCACCGCGCCGCGAGACGGCCCCCGTCCGGGTTCTCCGGGCGGGGGCCGTCCGCGTGCCCGCCGGGCGTTCCGCCGTTGTGACGCATCAGCCACGCCCGCGCACGCGGCGTACGCTTCCCTTTGCGATAACCTGACGCCGGTCTCTCGATGTCGAGAGACCATCCTCGGCTCCAGTGCCGGTGTGCCTGGGGCACCTGGCGATTTGCTGGAGAAGGTAGAAATGACCCGCACCCCCGTCAACGTCACCATCACCGGAGCAGCCGGCCAGATCGGCTACGCGCTGCTCTTCCGCATCGCCTCGGGCCACCTGCTCGGTGCCGACGTGCCGGTGAACCTGCGCCTCCTGGAGATCCCGCAGGGCCTGAAGGCCGCCGAGGGCACCGCGATGGAGCTCGTGGACTGCGCGTTCCCGCTGCTGCGCGACATCACCATCACCGACAACCCGAACGTGGCCTTCGACGGCGCCAACGTCGCCCTGCTGGTCGGCGCCCGTCCGCGCACCGCGGGCATGGAGCGCGGCGACCTGCTGCAGGCCAACGGCGGCATCTTCGGCCCGCAGGGCAAGGCCATCAACGACCACGCCGCGGCCGACATCAAGGTCCTGGTCGTCGGCAACCCGGCCAACACCAACGCCCTGATCGCCCAGCGCAACGCCCCGGACGTCCCGGCCGAGCGCTTCACCGCGATGACCCGCCTGGACCACAACCGCGCCGTCGGCCAGCTCTCCGCCAAGACCGGCGCCCTGGTCTCGGACATCAAGCGCGTCACCATCTGGGGCAACCACTCCGCGACCCAGTACCCGGACATCTTCCAGGCCGAGGTCGCCGGCAAGCCGGCCTTCGAGGCCGTCGGCAGCGACCAGGCCTGGCTGGAGAACGACTTCATCCCGACCGTCGCCAAGCGCGGCGCGGCCATCATCGAGGCCCGCGGCGCGTCCTCGGCCGCCTCGGCCGCCAACGCCGCCATCGACCACGTGCACACCTGGGTCAACGGCACCGCCGAGGGTGACTGGACCTCGATGGGCGTCGTCTCCGACGGCTCCTACGGCGTCCCGGCCGGCCTGATCTCCTCCTTCCCCGTCACCACCAAGGACGGCAAGTTCGAGATCGTCCAGGGCCTGGAGATCTCCGACTTCTCCCGCGCCCGCATCGACGCCTCGGTCAAGGAGCTGACCGAGGAGCGCGACGCGGTCCAGGAGCTCGGCCTCATCTGAGCCGACCGGCTTCTTCGACGGCCCGCCGCCTCCCTCCCGGGGAAGCGGCGGGCCGTCGCCTTACACTGGCGCGCTGTGAACGAAACCATCGGGGACGCGGCGCTCGTCCTCGTCTTCATCCTCCTGGGCGGGCTCTTCAACGTCGCCGAGATCTCGCTGATCTCGCTGCGCGAGGGCCAGATCCGGACGCTGGAGGCGCAGGGCACCCGGCGCTCCGCCCGGGCCGCGCACCTGGCCGCCGACCCCAACCGCTTCCTCGCCGCCGTGCAGGTCGGCGTGACCTGCATGGGCTTCCTGTCCGCCGCCTTCGGCGCGGACACGCTGGCCGGCAAGGTCGCCCCGCTGTTCGTGCGGGCCGGGCTCACCCGGGGCGTCGCGGACGCCGTCGCGCTGGTCGGCCTCACCCTGGTGATCAGCTACGTGTCGCTGGTGCTCGGCGAGCTCACCCCCAAGCGGATCGGCCTGCAGCGCGCCGAGTCGATCGCGGTGACCGCCGCGCCCGTTGTCGACGTGATGTCCTCGGTGCTGCGGCCGGTGATCTGGCTGCTCGGACACTCGACCGACATGATGGTCCGGCTGCTGGGCGGCGACCCGACCGCCGGGCGCGGCTCGATGAGCTCCGAGGAGTTGCGCGGCCTGGTCGCCGCCAACACCGAACTCGGCAGCGACGAACGGGCGTTGATCGCCGACGTGTTCTCCGCCGGGGAGCGGCAGCTGCGCGAGGTGATGGTCCCGCGCACCGAGGTGACCTTCCTGGACGCCGAGCGCGCGCTGACCGCCGTCCGCCACCAGGCCGAGACCTCGCCGCACTCGCGCTACCCGGTGGTCGAGGGCAGCGCCGACGCCGTGGTCGGCTTCGTCCACGTCCGCGACCTGTACGGCACGCGCGGCGAGCAGGCCGCCAAGGTCCGCGACCTGGCCCGCCCGGTCAAGCTGCTGCCCGGCACCAAACTGGTGCTGGAGGCGATGGGCGAGATGCGCCGGGAGGGCCACCACCTGGCGATCGTGGTCGACGAGTACGGCGGCACCGCGGGCATCGTCACGCTGGAGGACCTGGTCGAGGAGGTCATCGGCGAGATCCGGGACGAGTACGACCGCCCGCAGACCGCCACCATCCGCCGGCTGGCCGGCGGCGGCATGGAGCTGGACGGCCTGCTCAACCTCGGCGACTTCGCGGAGGAGACCGGCGTCGCCCTCCCGGAGGGCCCGTACGAGACGGTGGCCGGCTGCCTGGTCGCCTCGCTGGGCCGGCTGCCCAGGGACGGCGACCAGGTGCGGGTGCCGGTCGAGGGCGGCGGCGGGGTGCTGCTGACGGTGGCCAAGCTGGAGGGCCGGCGGATCGCCCGGGTCAGGGTGAGTGCCGTCACACTGTCGGAACCTCCAGGGGCAGAGGTTTCCTGACCGCCCGGTGGAACTGGAACAATGGCCCGCATGGTCAACGCAGCGGTCACTGGTCCGGTCAAGGACCGTCCTCGGGTGCTCTCCGGGATCCAGCCCACCTCCGGGTCGTTCCACCTCGGCAACTACCTCGGCGCGGTGCGCCAGTGGGTCGACCTCCAGAAGGACAACGACGCCTTCTACATGGTGGTCGACCTGCACGCGATCACGGTGCCGCAGGACCCGGCGACCCTGCGCGAGAACACCCGGATCTCCGCCGCCCAGCTGCTCGGCGCCGGCCTGGACCCGGAGCACTGCACGCTCTTCGTCCAGTCGCACGTGCCCGAACACGCGCAGCTGGCCTGGGTGATGAACTGCCTCACCGGCTTCGGCGAGGCCTCCCGGATGACCCAGTTCAAGGACAAGTCCGCCCGCTACGGCGCCGACAGCACCACGGTCGGCCTGTTCACCTATCCGATCCTCCAGATCGCCGACATCCTGCTCTACCAGGCGGACGCCGTCCCGGTCGGCGAGGACCAGCGCCAGCACGTGGAGATCACCCGGGACATCGCGGAGCGCTTCAACTCCCGCTACACCCCGACCTTCACGGTGCCGAAGGCGTACATCCTCAAGGAGACGGCGAAGATCCAGGACCTCCAGGACCCGGCCGTCAAGATGAGCAAGTCGGCCTCCTCGCCCAAGGGCCTGGTCAGCCTGCTGGACGACCCGAAGGTCAGCGCCAAGAAGTTCAAGAGCGCCGTCACCGACACCGGCACCGTCGTCTCCTACGACGAGGACGCCAAGCCCGGCGTCTCCAACCTGCTGCGGATCCACTCCGCGCTCAGCGGCCGGTCCGTCGAGGACCTGGTCGCCCACTTCGAGGGCAAGATGTACGGCGCCCTGAAGACCGAGCTGGCCGAGCTGTTCACCGAGTGGGTCACCCCCTTCCAGGAGCGCACCCGCACCTACCTGGACGACCCGGCCGAGCTGGACCGGGTGCTGGCGCTCGGTGCGGACAAGGCCCGCGAGGTGGCGTCGCAGACGCTGGAGACGGTGTACGACCGGATCGGCTTCCTCCCGGCCGCCAAGCGGTGACTCCCCTCACACGCCTGCCCGGTGGTGGCGACCTCCCCGAGGTCGTCACCATCGGCGTGTCCGTGAGCGTCCCGGACCCGTTCGGCGCGCGGATCCAGGACGCCCGGGCCGGGCACGGCGATCCGCTCGCCCGGTCGATACCGACGCACGTCACGCTGCTGCCGCCGACCGAGGTGCCGGCCGGGGAGCTCCCCAAGATCGAGGAGCACCTGGCGGCGGTGGCCGCGGCGCACCGGCCGTTCCGGATGCTGCTGCGCGGCGGCGGCACCTTCCGCCCGGTCTCCCCGGTGGTGTTCGTCCGGGTCGAGGAGGGCGCGCAGGAGTGCCGGCTGCTGGAGGCGGACGTCCGCTCCGGCCCGCTGGCCCGCGAGCTGGCGTTCCCCTACCACCCGCACGTGACGGTGGCGCACGGCCTGCCGGACGACGTGCTGGACCAGGCGTACGAGCAGGCGCGCGGCTTCCGGGCGGCGTTCACGGTGCCCGGGTTCGGCCTCTCCCGGTTCGACGCGGACGAGGTCTGGCGGCCCTGGCGGAGCTACTCCTTCGCGTGAACCGGCCGGACCGGCCGGACCGTTGAACCGGTTGGACCCGCGGGAACGGCCGGACCGGCCCGAGCGGCCTGAGCGGCCGGATCAGCTGGCGGTGCGGGTGAGTTCGAGCATCCGGTCGACGACCCGGCGGGCCGCGCCGCCCTCGTCCAGCGCGCAGTGGGCGGCCCGGAAGCGGCGGTAGCGCTCCGCGTACCCGGCGGTCAGCCCGGTGCCGCCGTCGGCGAGTCCGCGCAGCGCGCCGACCAGCTCGGCCGAGTCCGGGACGAGCGGGCCGGGGGCCTCCGTCTCGAAGTCGAAGTAGAAGCCGCGCAGGGTGTCGCGGTAGTGCTCCAGGTCGTACGTGAAGAAGAGCACCGGGCGGCCGGTGATCGCGAAGTCGAACATGATCGACGAGTAGTCCGTCACCAGCACGTCCGCGACCAGCAGCAGCTCCTGGACGTCCGGGTAGTCCGCGCAGTCGTACAGGAAGCCGTCCCCGGCGCCCGGCAGCGGCTCGCGCACGTGGGCGTGCGGGCGGATCAGCAGCACGTGGTCCGGGCCGAGGGCGCGGCGCGCGTGGTCGACGTCGATCCGCAGGTCGAGCCGGAAGCCGTCGCCGTCGCCGCGCTGCTGGTCCTCGCGCCAGGTCGGCGCGTACAGCACGATCCGCTTGCCCTCGGGGATGCCGAGGCGGCGGCGGACGGCCGCGGCGGTGCGCCCGTCGGGCCGGGCCAGGACGTCGTTGCGCGGGTAGCCGGCCTCCAGGATCTCGCCGCCGTACCGGAACGCCCGGCGCAGGATCGGGGTGGCGAACGGGCTGGGGGAGACGAGCACGCTCCACTGCGGGGTCTCGCGGTCGAGCGCGTCCAGGTAGCCGTGGTCCGACAGCCAGGGGTTCTCGACGTCGTGGGCGATGCGCTTCAGCAGCGAGCCGTGCCAGGTCTGCACGACCACCTGGCCGCGGCGGCGCTCCAGGAAGTCCGGGAAGTGGGTGTTGCCGACCAGGTACCGGCAGGTGGCCAGCGCCCGGTACCACTCGGGGCTCCAGATCCGCACCGCGGTGACCCCGGGCGGCAGGTCCGCCTGGGCGTCGTCGACCACCCACAGGTGCTCCAACGGCAGCTCGCGGCGGACGAGTTCGGCGTGCACCGCGCGCGGGGAGTCGGCGTAGCCGCGGCCGCCGAACACGTCGTACAGCACGGCCTCGCGCAGCGGCTCGCGGCGGGCGGCGGGGTACTCGGAGGCCCGCAGGCGGGACTGCGTCCAGGCACTGCGCTCGGTGGCGCTGAGCACCGGCGTGGAGTCCACCAGCAGGGTGTCGTGCCAGCGGCGCTGGAGCAGGACGGGCTTGCCGCCGGCCTGGGTGGCGGCCGGCAGGACGGCCAGCGCGCCGGGCGCGGCCAGCAGCGGGCGGGTCGGGCCGGAGCGGTCGGCGGGCTCCAGAGCGGCCTCCCAGATGCCCTTGCGCAGTGGCAGGGCGGTGCCGTCCGAGCCGGTGCGGGTGGCGGGCACCCGCACCCGGAAGCGGCCGTCGGCGCCGGCCTCGACCGGTCGGCGGACCTCGCCGGCCGTGCCGGTGTGCCGCAGCACCAGCTCCAGCCGGCCCGCGGCCGGGTCGGGGCAGTGCCCGGCGAGCTCGAAGGCGCCGGCCTTGACGGCGATCCGGTCGATCAGGCCGGCCGCGGGCTGGACGCAGACCTGGAGCCGGCCGTCGGCGAGGTGCTTGAGGTAGAGCGCCCGGTCCGCGGTGCCGGGCAGCCGGTGCTGGCCGGCCACCGGGCCGCCGCGCTCGTCCACGACGAGCTGCTCGGTGCTGCCGTCGGGGCGGCGCAGTTCGGTGTCCCAGTGCTCCAGGTCGCCGGTGCCGCGTCCCTCGGCGGTGAACGGCCGGTAGGGCAGGTGGACGGCGAAGGCGTCGCCGGTGCGGATGACGGGCTGTTCGACGACGGCGTCGCTCTGCCGGTGGCGCAGCCGCAGCACGGTGCCGGACGGGCAGTGGCCGGCGGTGCCGCGCAGGTCGAGGCCCCCGTCGACCGGGGTGGCGGCGGTGAGCCGGACGCCGGGGCGCTCCAGCAGCAGGTGCAGCCGGTCGTCGGTGAAGTGGGGCTGGAGGCGGACGTCGCGGTCGACCCAGCGGGCCGGCGGGTACTCGCCCGAGCCGCACCAGTGCGGGGCGAGCGTGCCGTACTGGCGGCGCACCCGGGTGGGGCGGGGGCGGGTGAAGAGGGTGGTCTCGATCTGCCAGTCGCCCAGCAGCCACGCGCCGCCGCGGCGCAGCCGCCCGGGCTCGATCACGGCGGTGAACCCGGACCAGTCGTGGTTGTGCTCGGGCTGGGCGCTCTCGTCGGTGATCTCGGGCAAGCGCCGCGGCCGGGAGCGCACGTGCACGGGCGGCTGGGCGTCCTCGGGGTGGCGCAGGGTGAGCCAGGTCCAGGCGGAGCCGGCCCGGCCGGTGTCCTGGTCGTGCGGGCGGGCGAAGCCGGTGAGCTCCAGGCCGCGGCCGGCCCAGCGGGCGCGCAGCAGGCCGAAGACGGCGTCCTCGGACGGGGTGGGCAGCGCGGTGGTCACACGGGGGTCGGCGTGGGGCAGGACGAGCCGCGTGAGCACTGGCATTTCGGGTGGAGCCCTTCGGGACGGGAACCCGGCGTGGGGCTTGGCCGGGGGGTGCTGGCGACCGGCGGGAGCCGGAACGGTGACAGTCGAATTGACATCCCATACCGGGACGACACCCGGGGTCAACTGTACGGTTCGTAGAATTTCCTGAGAAATTTGCCGACGAAACGCCAGTTCGAGTGCAATGCGGGCGTAAAGATCCGGGCGCTCTCGGGTAACTCCCGGAAATGCCGAGGCGTCCGGTGCGCAATCGCACCGGACGCCTCGGGACGTTCGAGGGAAAAATTACTCCTTTCGGAGCATCGCATCGACGACGCGGGCGGCGGCCTTGCCGTCGTCCAGGTCGCAGTAGGCCTCGCGGAAAGCGGCGGCCTTGTCGGCGAATTCGGCGGCGACCTCGTCGACCCGGCCGAGCGCGGAGACGAGTTCGGCGGACGTGGCCAGCAGCGGGCCGGGGACCACCGATTCGAAGTCCAGGCTGAAACCGCGCAGGTTGTCCCGGTAGTGCTCCAGGTCATACGTGAAGAACAGCACCGGCTTGCCGGTCGACGCGAAGTCGAAGACCGAGGCCGAGTAGTCGGTGACCAGTACGTCGGCGATCAGCAGCAGCTCCGCCATGTCGGGGTAGCTGCCGACGTCCCAGACGTAGCCGTTGCCGGCGTCCGGGATCTGGCCGCACATCACGCTGTGCCGGCGCACCAGCAGCACCTGGTCCTCGCCGAGCGCGGCCCTGGCCGCCTCCAGGTCGATCCGCAGGTCGATCTGGTAGCCGCCGTTGGGCCGGCGCCGGTCCTCGCGCCAGGTCGGCGCGTAGAGCACGACCTTCTTGCCCTCGGGCAGCCCGAGGCGCTCGCGGACCTGCTCCGCGGTCTTCTCCCGGTCCGGGGCGAACAGCAGGTCGTTGCGGGGCGAACCGCTCTCCAGGATCTCGCCCTTGTAGTCGAAGGCGCGCTTGAGCAGCGGGGCCGACCAGCTGTTGCCGGCCACCAGGAGGTTCCAGTTCGGGACCTCCTTGGCGAGGCCCTTCAGGTAGTTGGAGTCGGTGAACCAGACCTTCTCGAAGTCCAGGCCGATCTGCTTCAGCGGCGTGCCGAGCCAGGTCTGCACGACCACCTGGCCGGGGCGGCGGACGAAGAAGTCGGGCAGGTGGGTGCTGGTGACGATGTACTTGGCGGTCGCCAGCGCCTCGAACCACTCCGGGCTCCACAGCCGGATCGCCTGCGCGGTCTGCGGCAGGTCGGCCTGGAGGTCGTCGCTGCCCCACAGGTGCTCCAGCGGCAGGCCGCGGCGCACGAGCTCCTCGTGGATCGCCCGCGGGGAGTCCGCGTAGAGGCCGCCGAGGCCGCCGTTGTACAGGACGGTCTCGCGCACCGGGTGCCGACGGGCGGCCGGGTAGTCGGCCGTCCGCAGCTGGCGCTGGCGGTAGCCGCTGCGCTCCTCGGGCAGCAGGGCCGAGTGCGACTCCAGCGACAGGCCGTCGTGGTGGCGCCGCTCCAGCACTATCCGCTTGCCGCGGGACTCCACCTCCAGCGGCAGCGTGCCGAAGCAGTCCGGCGAGATCAGCGCGTGCAGGACGACGGCGTCGTCGACCGGGGCGCCGACCGGACGGAAGAAGACGTTCCAGGTGCCCTGGGCGAGCGGCACGCGCCCGGCGAAGGAGGCGGTCGGCACGGCCGGCATCGCGGTGCGGAAGCGGCCGTCGGTGATCTCCACCGGGTAGACGTGCTCCTCCTCGCGCCAGTCGTGCCGGACGACCAGCTCCCAGCGGTGCGAGTCGGGCAGCGGGAAGGAGCCGCTCAGCAGGAAGCCGTCGGCGCCGCGCGAGGCGACCTCCTCGACGATCGGCTGGAGCAGCTGGTCCGAGAACTGCAGGTTCCCGGCGGGGGAGGGCTTGGAGTAGAGCGCGCGGCGCTCCGCGGTCGGCGCCTGCGGGTTGAGGACGACGTGCAGCTGCTCGGGCGCGTTGCGCTCGTCCCAGACCACCGGCACGACGCTTCCGTCGGTGAGCACCAGGGCGGTGTCCCAGCGGTCGCGGGCACGCTCGGCGGCCACCGGGTCCAGCTCGGCCCAGGCCTCGCGGACGGCGGTCAGCTCGGCCGCGGGGAAGGAGACCGAGAACGGCTGCAGCGTGCCGACCGGCGCGCCCGGCTCCAGCGGGAAGGCCAGCTCGCGGTCGGACTCGACGTGGGTGAGCCGCAGGCGGGCCCCGGCGAGGCTCGCGCCGGAGCGGGCCGCGCCCGAGACCTCCACCCGGCCGGCGTGCGCGGCCAGGCCGGTCACCCGGGCCCTGACCGTCTCCACCTTCAGGTAGACGAAGTTGTCCCGCACCCACGGCACGATCCGCACGTCCGGCTCGACCCAGTGCGTCGGGAGGTACTCGGCGGTGTCGCTCCAGCCGGCCGAGACCCGGCCCTTGTACACGCCGCCCTTGCCCGCGCCGGCGACCAGGACGCGCCAGTGGCCGTCCTTCCACTGCCCGCGGTGCTTGAGCTTCTTCGGGTCGAGGGCGACGGTGAAGCCGGCCCAGTCGCAGTTGTACAGGTCGTGGCTGCAGCTCGCGGTGGCCTCGGGGCTGTACTGGGTCTTCATCGGCACGGCGACGACCCGGCGGCCCTTGGTCTCGCGCAGCACCAGCGTGCGGACCATGTCGTGCTTGCCGGCCGCGCCCAGCTGCTCCGGGTACGCGTGCCCGGTCAGCTCCAGCTTGCCGCCGACCCAGGCCGAGCCGTACAGCCGGCTGCGCATGACCAGCGAGTTGTCCAGCTTCAGGACGCCGGCCGGGACGCTCTTGCGGCCGCCGCGCAGGAACGGGTAGTCGGCGTAGGGGCGCAGCAGGCCGCGGGCCTGGACGCCGCCGTTGCTCTCGCCCTCGTACTTGATCTGCTCGACGAACTCGTCGACCCGGCCCTGGAGGGTCAGGTGGTACTTGAGCCGCAGCGGCGCGCGCAGCTTGCGGACCTGCTCGGGGCCGATCGCCCGCAGCAGCCGGCTGACGTGCTTGACGTAGGCGTCCCGGTACTCCTTGTCGCCGTCCACGACGGACCAGAAGAACATCGGGATCTCCTCGACGAGGGTGTTCTCGTCGTAGGAGCGCAGGTACTGGGCGAAGCGCGGCTCGGTCTGCTTCTTCAGCCAGCCGCGGACCAGCTCGACCGAGGCGACGCGGTCGATCAGGCCCTTCGGGTTGGTGCGCATCTGCGTGATCGACATCTCGCCGACCTCGCGCTCGCGCCAGTGGTAGATCGGCTCGGCGAGCACGTCCACGCTCTTGGCGAGGTAGTGGTGCGGCACGCTGACCGGGGCGTCCTCGTACAGGATGCCCTCGGGGTACAGCAGGCCGGCCGCGTCGAAGAAGGAGCGGCGGTACACCTTGTTCCACGCGGTGCGGTCGGTGACCAGCGCGGGGATCTCGGTGATGTGGGTCTTGAGCCTGGTCTCCTTGAACGGCTTCACGTGGCCGCCGGACTGGTAGTAGCCCACCGCGCGGAAGCGCAGCACGTTGCCGGTGGCGAAGTCGGAGCCGGTCTCGTCCAGCGTGTTGATCATGAGCTCGTACGCGCTCGGCGGCATCGAGTCGTCGCTGTCGACGAAGCACAGGAACTCGGCGTCCGGGTCGATGTGCCGGATGCCGGTGTTGCGGGCCGCGCCGAGGCCCTTGTTCACCTGGCGCACCAGGCGGAACCGGGAGTCCTTGGCGGCGTAGGCCTCGGCGAGCGCCGCGCTGCCGTCCTTTGAACCGTCGTCGACCATCACGCACTCGAAGTCGCCGAAGGTCTGGGCGGCGATCGAGTCGAGGCACTCGACGAGGTAGCGCTCGACGTTGTAGATCGGAACGACGATGGAGAGGCGGGGAGCCATCGGCTACGCAGGCCTTTCTCGGGAATCAGCGTGGCAGCCCGGGTCGGGGTCTGGCCGCACTTTTGAATCGGTGCGTACGTGCACCGCGATCCTACCGTCCTGGCCAAGGCGCTCCCGGGGGCCACTACGCTTGGGGCCCGTGCCCCGCTTCAGCGTGATCGTCCCCGTGTACCAGGTCCAGGACTACCTCGCCGAGTGCCTCGACTCGGTCCTCGGCCAGGACGGTCCCGACTTCGAACTGATCGCGGTGGACGACCGCTCCCCGGACGGCTGCGGCGCGGTGCTCGACGAGGCGGCCGCCGCGGACCCCCGGGTCCGGGTGCTGCACCTGCCGGAGAACGTCGGCCTCGGCCGCGCCCGCAACGCCGGCCTGGAGGTCGCCACCGGCGAGTACGTGATCTTCCTCGACAGCGACGACACGCTCACCCCTGGCCTGCTCCGGGCCGTCGAGGACCGGCTCGCCGCCACCGGGGACCCGGACGTCCTGGTCTACGACTACGCCCGCACCTACGTCGACGGCCGGATCACCCGCGCCGCCTCCGCCCACGTCTTCGGCGCCGCCTCCCCGGACGTCTTCGACCTCGACGCCCGCCCCGACCTGCTCGACCTGCTCCAGGTCGTCTGGAACAAGGCCTACCGCCGCGGGTTCATCACCGAGCAGGAGCTGGTCTTCCCGGCCGGCTACTACGAGGACACCCCCTGGACGTACCCGGCGCTCCTCGCCGCCGCGAGCATCACCCTGCTCGACCGGATCGGCGTGCACTACCGCCAGCGGCAGGAGGGCGGCAACATCCTGGCCACCGCCGGCCGCAAGCACTTCGACGTCTTCGCCCAGTACGACCTGGTCTTCGCCTTCCTCGACCGGCGCCCCGACCTCGACCACTGGCGCCCGGTGGTCTACGGCAAGATGCTGCACCACCTCAACACCGTCGTCGCCAAGCCCGGCCGGGTCCCGGCCGGCGACCGCCGCGAGTACTTCCGCCGTGCCGCCGAGCACTGCGCCCGGCTGCGCCCGGCCGGCTACCGCCCGCCCGCCGGGGTGGACGGGGTGCGCACCGAACTGCTCAGCCACGGCCGCTACGGCGCCTACCGGACGGTCCGCGTGCTCGCCCGGGCCCGGCGGCTGGTGGGGCGCTGAACCCGCCCGCCGCAGGTCGAGCCTGACGGCCGTTCGGGGGACGGGCCGGTATAACCGGTCGGGTGGACTTCCTGACCCGCCTTCCGGTCGTCGGCCCGCTCGTCGCGCGGGTGCTGCGCAGCCGCCCGTACCGGGTGTACGAGCACTTCACCGCCGCCCGCGGCAACCGGCTGGCCGGCGCGGTCACCTTCTTCGGCTTCCTCGCGCTGTTCCCGCTGCTCACCGTGGCCCTGGCGATCGCCGCCACGACCCTCAGCGACAGCCGGGTCGCCGACCTGCAGAAGCGCATCTCCGACCAGTTGCCGGGCATCTCCGACGCGCTCAACCTGCCGTCCCTGGTGTCCAACGCGGGCGCCGTCGGGCTGGTCAGCGGGGCGCTGCTGCTGCTCTCCGGCCTGGGCTGGGTGGACACCATGCGCACCTCGATCCGGGACGTCTGGCAGCTGCCCGCGGAGGACGGCAACGTGATCCTGCGCAAGGCGTGGGACTGCGTCGTGCTCGGCGGCCTCGGCCTGGTGTCGCTGGTCTCGCTGGGCACCTCCGCCGCCGGCACGACGCTCGCCGGGCGGATCGCCGACGCGATCGGCCTGCACAACGGCTACCTGCTCACCGGGGTCGGCCTCGTGATAGCGGTCGCCTGCGACACCCTGCTGTTCGGCTACCTGCTCGGGCCGTTCGCGGGGATCCGCGGCCAGCGCCGGCGCGACGTCCTGCAGGGCGCGCTGATCGGCGCGGTCGGCTTCGAGCTGCTGAAGATCCTGCTCGCGTCCTACCTCGGCTCGGTGGCCGGGAAGAGCCTGTACGGCGCCTTCGGCGTGCCGGTGGCGCTGCTGCTCTGGATGAACTTCGTCTGCCGCCTGCTGATGTACTGCGTCGCGTGGACGGCCCTGGCCGACCCGGCCGCCGCGCGCGAGCGGACCCGCGAACACGCGCGAACGCTGCTGGCGGCCGCGGACGAGGCGCAGACGGCGGCGGCCCGGCCCCTGGGGTGAGGCCGGGCCGCCGCGGGGCGACGCCGCGTCAGCCGCCGTCGGTGGGAGCGGCCGTCCGGCGCTTCAGCACCACCAGGGCCCCGGCCCCGGCCACCGCCCCGACGACGATCGCGAGCCAGCCGCCGACGCCGATCCCGTCGTCCCCGTCCTTCGAACCGGCCGCCGCGACCCCGGACGCGGCCGCCGACGGGTGCGGCGGCGGCGCCGGCGTCCCGTCCCTGCCGCCCGCCTGGCCGGTGGGCTGCTCGGCGCCGGGCTGCTGCTCGTCCACGAGCCTGCCGACCGGCTGCACCTTCCCGGCCGCGGCGAAGCCCCAGTCCAGCAGCGCGGCCGTCTCGTCGTAGACCTTCTGGTACGACGCCGGGTGCATCACCGTCACCAGCAGCGTGCGGCCGTCGCGCTCGGCGGCGCCGACGAAGGTCGAGCCGGCGTTGGTCGTGGTGCCGTTCTTCACCCCGATCAGGCCCGGGTACTTGCCCAGCAGCCGGTCGGTGTTGGCGATGCCGAAGCTGCCGCGCTGGCCGGTGTTCTTGTCCACGGCGCCCGGGAACATCGCGTCCCGGGTGGCGCAGTAGCCCCGGAAGTCCGCGTTGCGCAGGCCGGCCCGCGCGAACAGGGACAGGTCGTAGGCCGAGGAGAGCTGGCCGTCCATGTCGTAGCCGTCCGGGGAGATCACCTTGGTGTCCCGCGCCTGGAGGGCCTCCGCCCGCGACTGCATCTCGGCGACGGTCTGCGGGACGCCGCCGTTCATGTGCGCGAGGACGTGCACGGCGTCGTTGCCCGAGCTGAGGAACACGCCGCGCCACAGGTCCTCGACCCGGTAGTCCAGGTTCTCCTTGATGCCGACCAGGCTGCTGCCGGGACCGATCCCCTGGATCTCCTCGTCCGCGACCCGGTGGACCGCGTTGCGGTCGAACTTGGGCAGCACGGTGTCCGCGAAGAGGATCTTCAAGGTGCTGGCCGGCGGCAGCCGCAGGTGCGGGTTGTAGGACGCCAGGACCTCTCCCGACGCGGCGTCGGAGACTATCCAGGACTGGCCGGTCAGATCCCCGGGCAGTGCCGGAGCACCGGCCATCGGCGAGACCTGGACCCCGGACTGGCCGAGCCGGTCGCCGCCGACCACGGTCGGCGGAGCCGGCGCGGAGGGGGCCGCGGCCGCCGCCGGAGCGACGAACAGGGCCGGCAGCACGGCGGTGGCGGCGAACAGGTGCGCGAGCTTGCGAGGGCGTGCGATCACCCGCCGACCGTACCCACTCGGGACCCCCGCCGTGCGCCACACCGGCAAGGTCCTCCGCAGGAGGGGCCAGCCGTACGCCGATCGGCAGCCCGCGCATACTGGGGGTGCACACCGCCTCCACACCGCCGCCGAGGACCCCGCATGAAGCTCAGCCGCCGCACCTCCTGGTTCCTGACCGCCTTCGGCGTCTGGTCGGTCGTCATCTGGACCACCTTCGTCAAGAACCTGTGGAAGGACTCCGGCGGCCAGGCCTTCGTCAACGGCGACCACTCCCAGCCCACCGCCTTCTTCTGGATCCACCTCCTGCTCGCCGTCACCTCCTTCTGCCTCGGCATCGCCGTCGGCACCATCGGCCTCCGCGGCCTGCGCGCCACCCGCCGCACCCCGGCCACCGACTGAGGAACGCCGAAGGCCCCGTCCGATTGGCGGATTCTTGGGGTCCTCGCAACACCTGATGGCTTACGTGGTCGTCAGTAGATCACGCAGGCGCTCGGCTGGGGTTCTCCAGCCGAGCGTTTT
>NZ_JBHVPD010000112.1:0-32155 GCF_042887525.1 Kitasatospora sp. NPDC057936 | reverse complement strand
CGCTTTCCAAACAAACCACCCCCCCGGCCCCCTCTGGGGGGGGTGCCCCCGGCAACCCCGGGTCCGAACCGCCCCTTCCCACAGCACCCTTGGCGCCGAATATCGTCCCGCCACCGCGGCGCGCGGAGCTGGCACCTTCCAGTACCACCGATGGCCGCGCCCTCAGCGACGGACAGATCAGCGGTCAGACTGGTGTCGTCCCGCCATAGCACCTTCAGCCGCCGGCCGGCGGACTGGTCACCGGAGGTCGTGCTGTCCTTCGAGACGGCCTCATCGCTCGGCAGGTAGAGGTTGGCTTCGGGCACCCGGTCCGTGGCGTGCAGACGCAGCGGGGTGTCCTTCCAGTCATGGTCCGTCATCAGGCGGATTCCACCTGCGCCCGGAACAGCACGGCGAGCACGAAGATGGGGCCGGGCATTCGAAGGAGACCCCGCAGAAGTCATGGGTCTGTGCTCAACGAATCGGCCCCCCGCCGTGTGCGTTTCAGATGACGGATGCTCAGTGATGGCTGGGTGGCCTGCCGGTCAGTCGATGCCTTCGACTATGCGGAAGTCGCGCTCGAAGCCGTCGGGGAGGGCCACCAGCGCCTTCTGGTAGGCCTCGCTCTCGTATGCCGCGACGGCCTGTTCGAAACTGTCGAACTCGATCAGAACGACGCGTTGTGTGATTCCGGCCTCGTGGGCGACGACTCGACCGCTGCGGGACAGGACGCGCCCGCCCCCGGCCCGGACAGCGGGACCGGCCAGCCCGTTGTAGGCAGTCAGCATCTCAGGGTCGGAAATGGCGGGGTAGACACTGACCCAGTAGCCCTTGGCCATGGAACCTCCTGTGTTCGGACGGGAGCGTCCAACTTCGAATTGACACTCGGATCGATCGATCCCGGCATGCGCAGGTTAGGACTTGATGAGCAGCCGAGGGAAAGACCAGTACGGGATAGAGTCAGAACGGATCGTTATCAATCGGCAGGGAGGGCACGTGGCGCCGGATACCGTGAGCCTGCGCTACTTCCTGGTACTGGCACAGGAGTTGAACTTCACCCGCGCCGCCGCACGGATCGGCATCGCACAGCCCGCACTCAGCGCCCGAATGCGCCGGTTGGAGGCGGAACTCGGTACGGCCCTGCTGGTCCGCAACACGCGCAGCGTCGTATTGACCACCGCCGGTGCGGCCTTGGCGGAGTCCGCGCCGCCCGCGCTGGCGGCGCTGGACCGGGCCTGGGACACCGCCCGGAGCGCGGCGGCCGGTGAACTGGGCACGCTGCGCATCGGATACAGCCTCAGCGCCGGGGCCGAGACGGCGCCGGCCCTGGTGGACAGGCTGATTCGCGGCAACAGCGGGCTCGAGGTCGGCGCGGTCCCGATGGCGACACCGGAGATCTCCCCCGCGGTCGCCGACGGCCGCATCGATGCCGGGATCACCCGCGGTGAACAGCCGGGCCGTGGCGTGCGCCGGTTCCTGCTGCGGCGTGCGCGCATCGGGGTCCAGCTGGCGCAGCACCATCCGCTGGCCGAACGCCCGGAGATCGAGATCGCCGACGCGGCCGCGTTTCCGCTGCGACTCCCGGACCGTGCGGCCAACCCCGTGATCCACGATCAGCTGTCCGCAGTGTTCCGGGACACCCGACCACACCCCCGATTCCACACGCCCGCAGTCTCTTTCGACATGTCTCAGCGCGACCTGCGCGACGGGGTCACCCTCGCCCCGGCCGGAGAAGCCGCGGCCACGGCACAACTGGCCGGTCTCACCTGGCGACCGCTGCGGGGCGCGCCCAGCCTGACGTTCCACCTGGTCCTCCCACGCGAGCAGTCGCCACTGCACCGCCGCATCCGTGCCGTCGCCAAAACCCTGGCGCACGAGTTGCACTGGCTTCCGGACTGACACGCAAGACGTCAAGCGGGTCCAGCGAAGGTGAGGCCCAAAAGCCGCCGCTGGATGATCTTGATGGGTCGGCAGTTGCAGTCCCGCGAGAGCGCGGAGCGTCCTCGGCCGGGTCGATTCGATCGGTCCGGCGAGAACGTCGGAGATCGGCCCCTGGATCTTCCCGAGGGCAAGGTCGGCTCCGCCTACCTCAAGTACCGTAACTTCGCGTGATCGAATCCGAGATTGAGATCAGCGAGGATCTGGTCCGCGACCTGTTGCGGGAACAGCATGCGGACCTGGCCGACCTGCCCATCCGCGAGGTGGCGGGCGGCTGGGGCAACCAGATGTGGCGCCTCGGGGACAAATTGGCCGTCCGGATGCAGCGCATGGACAAGCTCCCCGATCTGCAGCTCAAGGAACGCCGCTGGCTGCCGGTGCTGGCCCCGCGCCTGCCGCTTCCGATCCCGATCCCGGTACGAAACGGGGCACCGTCCGAGCGCTTCCCCAAGGTCTGGACCGTCATGACCTGGGTGGAAGGCACGCCGCTGGACCACGGCTCGATCACCTGCGGCGACCACGCCGCCGACACGCTGGCGGCCTTCCTCAAGGCGCTGCATGCGGAGGCTCCCGCCGACGCGCCGGCCGCCTCGGACTTCGGCGCTCACCCCAGGGAGTGCACGGACGGCTTCGAGAGCCTTCTGCAGGCCGTGGAGCTCGGCGGCTTCGCCGAGGACGACATCCGGGCCGTGTGGGACGACGCGGTGGCGGCTCCCGAGTGGCAGGGCCCGCGCGTGTGGGTGCACGGCGACCTGCATCCCGCGAACGTCGTCGTTGCGGACGGGACGCTGGCGGGTGTCGTCGACTTCGGCGCGGTCTTCGCCGGCGACCCGGCATGGGACCTTGTGGCCGCCTGGCTGCTGCTCCCCGAGGGCGGTGCCTCACGGTTCTTCGACGGCTACGCGCAGGCAGACGACGCGGCGGTACGACGGGCGCGCGGGCTGGCCGCGATGAAGAGCCTGTTCCTGATGCTGATGGGCCAGAACGGGGACCGCGGCCTGCCCGGCGGCAAGCCGCAGTGGGGGCCGGCAGGCCGGTCGGCACTTGATCGTGTCCTGAAGGGCCTTTGACGTCGGCATGGATCAACCGGCTCTGGCCCGAGCCGGCACTCGTCCAGTCGCGTTGAGCTTGTCTGAGGGAGCTGAGCGCCGCGGTTCGCGCAGTCGCGGATGCAGGCGACGCGTCCAGGGGCGCGGGGCTCAGCACCAGGGCCGGGGGGGCGGAGTGCCGACGGGGCTGTGAAATCGACCCAGGCCCGGTGCGCAGTGGCGCACCGGGCCTGGGCCTTGAGTGGTAGCGGGGACAGGATTTGAACCTGCGACCTCTGGGTTATGAGCCCAGCGAGCTACCGAGCTGCTCCACCCCGCGTCGGTGAACCCGACTGTACGGCACATCGGGTGTGCGGTCGAATCGCTTTCCTCGCCGTGGGCTCCGAGACCTCGATCGACCGCGGGCGCGCCGTGTGCCGGCGGGAGCGCGGATCAGCCGGCCCCGGGCGGCCCAGCCGGCCTCGCCCCCGGTGTCCGGGCGTCCGCCGCTGCCGCCACGCGGACCTCGGCGGGCTTCGTGTGCGGTACCTCGGGGCGCCGCACAGCAGGTCGGCCAGCAGGCGGTCCAGCGGATCGGGCTCCGCGTGGTCGGGCCAGGGCTCGCGGGGCGGCACCGGACTGCTCACCGACCGGCTCGACCGCCTGCGGCACGGCCTCACCGCCGCCGCCCTCGCCGAGGCCCGCGAACTCTCCGACGCCGCCGTCCGTCGGCTGGACAACCTGGGCCTCCACGAGGCCGGCGGCGCCGTCCTCGCCGACGAGGCCACGCTCGCCGCACTCGTCGGCGACGGACCGGCGGCGCTGCGCCACGCCCACGAGGCCCAGCGGCTGCTGGCCGCACACCCGCACGCCACCTTCCACCTCTTCGCGCTCGCCGACGAGGCCGACGCCCTGCGGCTCCTCGGCCGCCACGACGAGTCGGAACGGGCCTGGCAGGATGCCGCCGAACGCTGCCGGGCCAGCGGGGCGCTGCACCTGGAGGCCGCGGTCGAGCAGCGGTACGCGGACTTCCTCCTGAGCGTCGGACGCGCCCGGGAGGCGGCCGAACACCTCGGCCGGGCACGGGAGTTCTGCGCGGAGTCCGGCGACACCCGGGGCGCCGCGGAACTCGCGGCGCGGATCTCCGCGATCGGAGCCTGAGAGCACGGTACAACCGGCCCCGCCGGGCGTGCTGTTCAGGCCACCCTGAACCAGGCACCCAGCGCTTCGTGCAGGCCATCGTTCGTGGTGCCCTGCCAGGCGACGTAGCAGTCGGGCCGGAGAAGCAGTGCGGTATCGAGGTCCGGGACCGTCACGGTGTCGACGTGCGACGCCCAAACGCCCGCGTCGAGGGTGCCGGTGGGGTCCAGGAGGAGCGGGCGGCCGGTGCGGGTGAGTTCGCGCAGGCCCGGCAGGTCCGGCGCCCACCGGCCGACGAGCGGTCCGGTTGCCGGCCCCATGTCGTAGGTGATGTCCGCGCCGGACAGCAGGTTCGCGACGTGCTGCCGGGTCGCGGGCTGGGCGAGCAGCTCGCCGAACAGTTCACGCAACGCCGTCACATCGGCGCCCGGGCGGATCAGTTGCGACTGCGCCTGCGTGTGCATGGCGACCCGCCGCGCCACCGGGGACCGCTCCAGCTCGTAGGTGTCCAGCAGCCCCTCCGGCGCGTGGCCGCGCAATTCCGCGGCCAGCTTCCAACCGAGGTTGACCCCATCCTGCAGGCCCAGATTCAGCCCCGGGCCACCGATCGCCGAGTGCACGTGTGCGGCGTCACCGAGCAGGAACACCCGGCCCGCACGGTACTGCGACGCGATCCGGGTGTTGCCGCCGAACAGCCGCCGCATCATGTGCGGTCCCGGTCCGGTCGGCGGGTGGAGCGGCAGGTCCGCGCCGAGCACCCGGCAGGCGCTGGCCCGGAGTTCGTCGAGTGAAGCCTCGCCCTCGGGCGGCTGGTCCCACTCCGTCGTGCTGATCAGCGGAGCGCCGCCTGGGAACGGTGCCCAGGTGATCAGGCCGCGCTCGGTGCGCAGGTGGCGAAACGGCGGTATGACACCGAATTCGGGTACGACCAGGCCGCCATCGGCACCGACCATCTCGGAGGGCACGCTCACGTGTCCGGTACGAGACACCGAGTCATCCGCAGTCACGCCGGGGAACCCGATGCCGGTGAGCCTGCGGACCGTACTGTGTCCGCCATCGGCTCCGACCAGGAACGCCGCCTCCATCGACTCCCGCCCGCGCAGCTCGACCGTCACCGAACCCTCGCCCTGCGCCAGGCCGGTGACCTCGTGGCCGCGGCGGACCTCGACGCCCAGTTCGGCCGCGCGCTCGGCGAGCATCTGCTCCACCCTGCGCTGCGGCACCATCAACGTGTAGAGCGGGTTGTCCGGCAGGTCCTTCAGGTCGAGCGGGAACGCCCCGAACACGAACCCGGGCACCGGCTCGGGGGTGGCACCGGGTGCGGTCAGCCGCTCGTACAGTCCGCGCCGGTCGAGCATGCGGACGACCTGGCCGACCAGGCCGTTCGCGCGCTGCTCGCCGGACGGTTCGGTGAGGCGTTCCAGGACGAGCGGACGCGCGCCGGCCAGGGCGAGTTCGCAGGCCAGCATCAGGCCGTTGGGTCCGGCGCCCGCGATGATGACGTCGATCATGGGCAGAGTCCTTTTCCGGGCAGGGGACGTCGGCCCGACCGGCCGCCGGGCTTTCCGTCCGCATTGGATTGCTAGGGAGTCGGCAGACCCGCCGCGATTCGGGCGAGGGCATCCGTGAGCAGGTGCTCCACCGGCACCGGCGGATCCGTGCGGAGGTGGTGAGCCATGGCGGTGTTGGTCGCGGCCATGACTGCGGACGCGACAAGGTGCGGGTACAGGTCCTGTTCCAGGTCGGTACCGGTGCGGTGGGCGATGGCTGCGGCGATCTCGGCCTCGGCCATGGCCCCGGCCCGCAGCATCTCGCCTTGCAGGGCCGGTTCGGCGACCATAATGCGCACGCCTGCCGTCCACTTCCGCGCGTCCGGAACCGGGTGAGCGGCCGCTGCGGTGTCCGGTTCGAACTGCGGCAGCACAGCGCGAGTGATCGCGTCCCACAGCGGCTCCGCCGGGCGCTCGCGCAGCGCTTCCGCGATGCGCAGGCAACGGTCGAGGTGGCGCGCGACGATCGCCTCGCCCTTGCTGGAGAAGTAGTTGTTGAACGTGCGCGGCGAGACACCGGCGGCCTCGGCGATGTCCTCCACCTTGACGTTCTCGAGCCCTCGCTCGACGACCAGCCGTAGTGCCGCCCAGCTGAGCGCGGCGCGCGTCTCGGCCTTCTTCCGTTCTCGCAGCCCCATGGAACGACGGTAACAAAGATTGCGCGTCACGCAAATATGTGTGGCGCGCAATATTTGGCCGCCGGCGCCGACCTGCTGTCCGCTTCGTGGCCGCGACCGGCGGCCTGCCTGGAAGAACGGGTCAACGACCTGCTACAGCAGCGGAGTTGAACGTCTCGCGGTAGGTGCTTGGCGGTACCCCGACGTGCGCCTTGAACAGGGTCCGGAAGTTGGCCGGCGTGCCCAGGCCGCAGCGCCGTGCGACGGCTTCGACCGTCAGGTCGCTCGATTCCAGGAGTTCCCGTGCGAGGCCGAGCCTTGCGTCGAGCAGCCAACTCATCGGCGGCCGGCCGGTGTCGGAGTGGAAGCGACGGATGAGCGTGCGGCGGGACATGCCGGCCTGGCGCGCCAACTGGTCGACGGTGAGCGGCTGGTGCAGGTGGCGCAGGGCCCACTCGTACAGCGGCATCGTCGCGCCGGAGGCGTCCGGGGCCACCGGCAGGTCGGCGAACTGGGCCTGACCGCCGGCGCGGTGGGGGGCGGCGACCAGCAGGCGGGCCCGCTGGTTCGCCAGGCGGGCGCCGTAATCGCGGCGGATGAGGTGCAAGGACAGGTCGAGGCCCGCGGCGACTCCGCCCGAGGTCAGCACCTGGCCTTCATCGATGTACAGCTCGTGCGGTTGCACCGTCACCTGCCGGTGCCGCCTGGCCAGCTCTGCGGCGTAGCGCCAGTGCGTGGTGGCCCGGCGGCCGTCGAGCAGGCCGGCCGCGGCGAGGGCGAACGCCCCCGAGCAGATGGACACCATCCGGCTGCCGCGGGCGGCCGCCCGTACGAGCGCGGCGGTGACCGCGGCCGAGGGCGGGTCGGGCTCCAGGTACCCCGGGACGATCACGGTGTCCGCGGTCCGGACGGCGTCCAGCCCGTCGGCGACGGACAGCGCCGGGCCGCCGTGCATCGGCACCAGGCCGGGCCGTTCCGTGCACACTGTCATCGAGTACGGCCCGTCCGGCCAGCTTCCGAAGACCTGCAACGGAATCCCGATGTCGAGGGCGAGGACGTTGTCGAGCGCGACCACGACCACGTGGTGCTTGCCGCCGGAGGTACGGGCTCCCATGGCACGATTCTATCGCTGCATGGCACTCGTGCCACTGACGGCCTCACCCTGCGCGCGCCTACGGTCATTTCATGACCACGAGACGCGCTCTCCTGCCGTCACTGCCGAGCGTGCTGGTTGTGCACGGGTCCGGCGAGGACGCCTCGGTGCGGTCTGCCGCCTCAGGGCCGTCCCGGCGGCCAGGCTCCCGCGACCGAGTACACCAACGGCGGCCTGATCCCGTACGCGGGCGGCCTGCCCCTACGCGACGAACTCGCGCAGACGGGGATCACCGTGCAGACCGTCAACCCGGGGGCGTACCTGACCGGGTTCAACGACCGCATCGCGGACACGGCCTTCCGCTGGCTGGACGACACCGTCAACTTCAACCGCACCGAGGACGTGAAGGCCCGCTTCGCGGAGATCCTCGCCGACCAGTACGACCCGCAGGACATGATCGACAAGATGGTCGAGATCATCGGCGCCGAGCACGGCAAGTACCGCAACGTCTGGCCACCGGCGACGGAGGAACTCATCAAGCGGGTCCAGGCGACCGCCTGGACCCGCACGGTGTGATCCGACGCCGGCCAGGCGTCGCGCCGGCACCCACGCCGCTCCGCCCGGAGCCGCGCACCATCACACACGAAAGAGAGACGCCGTGACCACCGACGCACCCCTGCCCGTCTTCGAACGGCTCGGCCTCCCGGACACGGACCTGTCCCGGGACGCCTACGCCTACGTGGAGAGGGCCACGCCCGACTTCGTCTTCTTCCACAGCGTCCGCAGCTACGTCTTCGCCCGCGCCCATGCCCGGCACCAGAATCTGCGCGCGGGTGCCGACTACGACGACGAACTGCTGTTCCTCAGCTGCGTCCTGCATGACATCGGGCTGAGCGAGGAGGGAAACGGCGACCAGCGTTTCGAGGTCGACGGTGCCGACACCGCGGCGGCGTTCCTCCGCGAACGCGGCGTCGAGGAACGGCGCATCGCCATCGCCTGGGACGCCATCGCGCTGCACACCTCGGAGGGCATCGCCGCGCGCAAGGGCGCAGAGGTGCGGCTGGCCCAGGAGGGCATCGGCACCGACATCCTCGGAGTCCGGCGCGAGAGCCTTCCGGCCGGCCTCGCCGACGACGTGCACGCCCTCCTCCCCCGCATGGACCTGGGCTGCGCGCTGAGCGACGCGATCGTCGACCAGGCCAAGTCCAGGCCGCAGAAGGCATCTCCGTTGACGTTCCCGGGAGCACTGCTGTGCCACCACCTGCCCCATGGCGCCCAGCCCACGTGGTACGACCTGCTCGCCGGCGTGGGCTGGGGGGACAAGCCCGTCGGTGCCGTCGCCCGGCGCCGTGCGGAGACGCCCGAGCAAGTGGGGGCCCTGTTCACGGAGTACCTGGAGGCGGGTGACATCGAGGGCCTGGTGTCGCTGTACGAGCCGCGCGCACACTTCGTCCCCGCCCCCGGAACCCACCTGGTGGGCACCGAGGCCATCCGGACGGCCATGCAACAGCTGGTCGACAGCGGCGCCCGCCTCAAGCTCGAACTGCGCGAGATCCGGCAGGTGGACGACATCGCCCTGGTGTCGAACACCGCCACCCTGACGGGCGCCGGCCCCGAGCCGGTGATCTCCACGACGACGGAGATCCTCCGGCGCCGGCCGGACGGCGGCTGGGCCCACGTCGTGGACGACCCCTTCTTCAACTGACCGTCCACGCCCGCGCCATCAGGTGACAGCAGAACCAATCGCGCCAGAGGCTCACACCGCGATGCCCATGCCCCTCGCCTCCAGTATCGGCCGCAGCGCACGCACCGCGTAGAAGCTGCGGGACTTCACCGTCCCCACCGCCACGCCGAGCACCTGCGCGGCCTCCACCATCGAGCAGCCCTTCAGGTGCAGTTCCACCAGCACGTCCCGGTGGTGCGGCTGGAGCTCCGCCAGGGCCGAGGCCATGTCCCGGGCGGCGAGCAGCCCGTCGTACGGGTCGTGGGTGCCGGCGTGCTCCTCTGGTGACTCGTCGGCCACCTCCTGGACGCGCGCGGTGGCCATCCGGAAGTGGTCGATCGCGATCCGGCGGGCCACCGTGAACAGCCACGGCCGGCTCTGCTCCAGGCCCCGCTGGATCGCGGCCGGGTTCTGCCAGGCGCGCAGCAGGGTCTCCTGCAGGATGTCCTAGGCCTTGCCGCGGTCACCGCTGGTGACTCTCAGCAGGGCCCGCATCAGGTACGGACCGTGCAGGCGGTACAGCTCCGCCAGGGTGTCCTGGTCCAGGGTCGCACGCCCCCGGGAGGGCTGGTCGGTGCCCTGCGGGGCGCCTTCGGGGGAAGCGGCGGCTTCCACGGCCACGGCGTCTGTCCTTCGCTCCGGTGCTACGGCATCGGCGAGGAGCGGCGGGGTCCTCGCTCTGGTGCGGTCCCCGGGGCCTCGCCCTGACGGGAAAACCGTCCCAGCCGCCGCCAACGTCCGGCCAACGATCCGCCAACGGGTCGCGGCGGACGGGCGTTGGCGGGCGTTGGCCGTGGGTCTTCCTCCGTCAGCGGCGGGCGGCGAGGGCCGCCGTGAGGCGCTGGACGCCGTCCTCCCCGAAGCGCTGCACGAGGACCGCGACCCAGCCCGCGAGTTCGGTCCGCTCACGCTCCGTCCAGCCGGCCGCCGACGGGTGTTCGTCCGTCACCAGGGCCCGGGCCAGCAGCAGGTGCGCGGCCGTCGGCACCGGCCAGGGCCGCCCGGCCAACCCCTGGACGGCCAGCCGCCGGGCCACCGCCACGACGTCCCGGGCCGCCGCCGCGGGCACCTGCCACCCGTACGGAGCCGCCGCCGGCCCGGGGACGTCCTCGACGGCCAGCCAGGAAGCGATCAGCCGCCGCGCCGTCTCCTCGTCCTCCCGCCGTCCGCTCCCCGTGACGGCCGGCCTGCCGTCGCCGCGGTCCACCGTCGTCGCCATCGGAGTCCACCTCACCCGTGCTCGCGCCTCGTTGCTCTACGTCCGTGTAGTTGAACGGATAACATGCTCGCGATTGTTCAGCTCCGCGTCGCCCCGCAGGTGGGAACCGCTGGACGGTACCGACCTTGGGGAACATCGCCCATTGGATCGGGGCCGCGCGGTTGCCCCTGTTTGTCCGGTTCCAATGGACCCGATCCAATGGCGTCATCGGGGGATCGATTGACGACAGCTACGGCCCGCACGGTCGCTGCTCCGCGAGCCCCTCCAGTGCTGGGGCGGCGGCGTACGAATTCCAGCCTTGGATCAGGCTGGCCGGTCGGAGGCGTAGCGGGCGAGCGTGGTCCACACCGCTTGCTCGACGGCGTAGCGGATGTCAGAGGCTGAGGGGTCCCAGTCGGTCAGCAGCATGCGGGGCCACAGGACGTAGTTGGCGATCATCCCGAGGAACTGGTTGGCGGCGCTCTCGGCGTCCGCGAGCCTATCCCGGGCCTCGCCGGATTCATTCCGCGCCGGTCTCGTCCTCGTCCCGCAGCTCGTGGCCCTCGGCGCGGAGCTGGACGACGGCGGCGTCGATGTAGCGGGTCGTCCATCCTCCACCCACCTCATGGGTGACACCACGTCAGGCCGTGGACCGGCGGTCGGCGCGGTCCTCCTCGGAGGGCATCGAGTCCCACTCGGTATTCGCGCCGTCGCGCGGCACCATGAACAACGGACGCGATCGGAGGACCTGCCCGACCAGTTGCCCGCGTACCACGACCCCAGAGTCATCCGGTCCTGCATAGCCCTCGGGCGTGTAGCGAAAGTGCACGTTCATTGCCTCGGCGTACGCGATTGCGTCGCTCTCCAGCTCCGACAGGTCTCTCCCGACCAGCGGGATTCCGTCGTACGCGATCTGGGGACCGTGCACGGCGTCGGCAGCGATGCAGAACAGCCCCACGGCTTGGCTCACATAGGCCGTAACGGCAGGACGAGAAGGAGCCGCCCCGCGACGGTGGACTTCGACCTTCCAAGTCGGCGAGAAGATCGCGTAGCGCCGCGCACACTCGCTGACCTTCGTCTCGCCAAGCACCGCAGCCGCTTCGACCGCAGCCTCGACGGTCATACCGAACCGGAGCGGTCCGACGCCGACAGCCGGCGAATAGGACCACTCGTCCCGCTCTGTGACACCGAAATCGGCTTCGGACTTGAACGTCATAGTCGCCCCCTGGATACGCCTGAGAACTTGCCGACGCCCATCATGTCAATCGCCGATCAGCAGACTGCCGGGTGCCACCGACTTCGCGTAGATCACTCAGCGCGAGCCCCATCCGGGCCCGGCCGCGAATACGCGACACCTGAACATGCGAGCTCACCAGTCCCGAGGCCGGGTACGCAAACGTCTCCGGGCGGCGGTCGGGTCCGGGGATCTCGTTCGGGTGAAATCCCGCGTGAAGGACCGTTTCTGCTGACCCCGGCCGTCACACCGCCGTGCCACTCTGACGGCGCAATCCCCTCCCCGAAAGGAACATCCATGGGTGACACGCTGCGCGTGGGCGACGAACTCGGTCTCGGCCACTCCCTCCAGGGCGGTGCCTACACCCTGACGCTGCAGCACGACGGCAATCTGGTCCTCTCCGAGCCGGGTGGCGTCGTCTGGGCCTCCGACACCGACGACAAGGGCGTCCAGCGGGCCGTGCTCCAGGACGACGGCAACTTCGTGCTCTACGACGGCGACGGCGCGGTGTGGGCCACCGACACCAACGGCCGGGACGCCGACCGGCTGGTGGTACAGGCCGACCGCAACGTGGTGCTGTACGGCAAGGACGGCGGCGCGCTGTGGGCGTCGGACACCGGGACCGACAACCCCGTCGCCGCTCCGGAGCCGGCGGCCGCGGCACCGGTCGCCGAAGCCGTGACCCCGCCCCCAGCCATCCCCGCGGCGCGCACCTACACGGTCGAGCTCGGCGACACCCTGTGGGCCGTCGCCGAGCGCTTCTACGGCGACGGTGACCGCTACCGCGACATCGCCACCGCCAGCGGCATCGACGACCCGGACCTGATCAACGTCGGCCAGGTGCTGACGATCCCGTAAGCGGGCCGGAACGCCGGCCGGTCTGCGGCGGGTCTCACACCCCGCCGCGGCGGCGGCCCAGGCGGACGGTCAGGCCACCGAAGCCCACCAGCACCATCACGCCCGCGCTGCCGGCCGCGACCGCCACGCCCGCCAGGTGCCCGAGCGGTCCGGGCCCGGGGTGACCACCACCGGGTCGGGGGCCGCGGCGGTCTGGTGGGCTGCCGCGGGCCAGGAGGCGGTCACGGCCGCCACCGGGTCGACGGTGCCGTAGCCCACCGCGGCGTCCGGGAGGCGGGTGCCCGGGCGGTAGGCGGTCGTCTCCAGACGGCGCACGAGTTGCTCCGGCGTCAGGTCCGGCCGCAGCGCCGGCACCAGCGCCGCCGTACCGGCCACGTAGGCGGTGGCGCAGCCCGGTCCTGAGGCCGTGAACAGGCCGCCGCCGGGCCCGGTGCCGGTGACGCCCTCGCCGGGTGCGGCCAGGTCCACGCGTCCGTCCAGGGTGCCGCTGGGCGGCCCGCCCGGCCCGCGCCCCCAGGTCCGCACACTGCCCCTGATGCTGGAGGCCGCCGCACTCCCGGCCCCCGAAGGCCGGCTGCGGATCGCCCTCGGCCTGGAGGACCGCGAAGTCTCCCCGCTCTGGCGCGACTTCGAGGAGTCACCGCACCTCGTCGTCGTCGGCGACAGCGAGACCGGCAAGACCAATCTGCTGCGCCACCTCGTCAACGGCATCACCACGGCCTACAGCCCGGCCGAGGCCCGCATCATGCTGATCGACTTCCGGCGCGGCCTGTTCGACCTCGTCCCCGAGGGGTGCCGCCTCGGCTACGCCGTCGCCGTCGACGTCCTCAAGCAGATCGTCCAGGACGCCGCCCGCGCCATGGAGGGCCGCGTCCCCAGCGAGGGCATCACCCCCGCCCGCCTCAAACTCCGCGACTGGTGGACCGGCCCCGAACTCTTCATCCTCGTCGACGACTACGACCTCATCTCGGCGCCGCTCACCGGCCACCCCTTCACCCCGCTCCTCGACCACCTCGCCCAGGGCACCGAACTCGGCCTCCACCTGATCGTCGCCCGCAGCGCCAACGGCATCGCCCGCGCCATGAGCGACCCCCTCCTGCGCCGCCTCCTCGACGTCAACACACCCGCCGTCCTCCTGTCCTGCCCGCCCAGCGAGGGCGTGCTCTTCGGCAACGTCAAACCCCGCCAACTCCCGCCCGGCCGGGCCCTGCACATCACCCGGCGCCGGACGGTGCAGCTCCAGACGGCCCTGGCGCGGGAGGGGGCCGGCGGCGAGGGGGCGGCCTGAAGGATGGCACGAGCCGGCGGCCAGAAACTGCCAACGTCTCGCCACGCGACGCACTGTGAAGCGGTCCCGGTGCGCTTCGGCAAGGTGCCGTCGGGCAGCATGGGGCGATGCACCCGGATCAGCCGCTGCCTCGTGAAGTGAAGGTCATCGACACTGCGTCGCTGCTCGGGCTGGAGGCGCGGGCGTGTGAACTCGGCCTCAGCCAGAGGCTGGACCCGCTCTGGGTGACGGCGAATGCGGCGTCCGACGGAAGCCACTACCTCTGGCCGGCCCTGTGGAACAGCTTGTCCCACCGCCCGGAGGTGCCGCGTCAGCTGCGGTGCGAGCTGTTGATCGCCCTGCGCACGGGAGACCGGGTGATGAGCCTCCTGGACGTGCTCCCCGACGACTTCGCGCCGCTGCCTAAGGTGACCTCCCGCGACGAGGGCATGCGGGTCACTGAACTGCTGGACCGTTCTCCTACGGTCAGGGAATGGCTGCTGCGAGAGGGCGAGGGCCAATCAAACCGGCTGCCGCGACAGACGGCTCGGGTGGACCGGAGTCCCTGATCGCTCGTCGGTTGGTTCACCGCCCGGGGCGGTGAACCAACCGGGTGAACCAACCGACGGATGCACGCCGTACAGCTGGGCGGGGCACCGACCGGGGTGGATCCCGACAGCCGATCAGGGAGGCCTGCGTCGCTGGTCGCCCCGAACCGGCCACCGAGGCCTGACCGAACACATCCCTTCTCCACTGGACCCCGGAGCACGCATGCCGTCCACCCCCGCCCGCCCGTCCCGGCCGAAGGGCCTGCACGTCGCCATGGCCGCCGTACTGATCACCGCCGTCACCGCGACCGCGGCCAGCGCCCGCCCGCACCGCACCACCCAGCCCCAGCCCTTGGGGATCGGGGCGAGCGCCACCCCGGGCGCGGCGGCCGGCCTGAACGACCCCCGCCTGAAGGACATCGCCCAGCAGCTGGTCTCCAGCGCCGAAAACTCCTCGCTGAACTGGAAGGCCCAGTTCGCGTACATCGAGGACATCAAGGACGGCCGCGGCTACACGGGCGGCATCATCGGCTTCTGCTCGGGCACGGGAGACATGCTCGACCTCGTGAAGCACTACGAGCAGCTCAAGCCGGGCAACGTCCTGACCAAGTACCTCCCGGCGCTGCAGAAGGTGAACGGGTCGGCCTCGCACTCGGCTGGCGTACCACCACGCGGGTTGTGAGCGAGGTCGGAGCTCAGGAGGACGCCGCGCTCGACCATGGTCGTGGCGATCCAAGGGGTGTGTTCGGCAAGGATCTGACCGGTGGCCGGAATCGCATGTGCAGCCGTGAGGAGCAGTGCAGCGTCGCCGGGCGACGTGATGATCTCCCGGGCGTCCCTCGTCTTGCGCTGACCGCCGTCGCGGGGTGTCCAGCCGGAGGAGAAAAGGGTCCGGCCGAGCCGAACGAAGGCGAACTCTGCCTCACGCGCGTACCGGGGTGTGGAGATCTCGGGCGCGCAGCGGAGCCTTGACTGCCAGCTGTCGGCCGCGTGCTGCCAGGCCGAAGTGGCCGTTCGAAGGCTTTGAGCGGCCGACAAGAGGCTGTCGCGGCCGACGGGATCCACGGTCAGGAGGTCACGGGTGACCTCGATCAAGCGGGCGCTGAGGAGATGGGCAAAGGCCGTGCTGTCGGCCGCGGCCGACAATTCGACAGCCGTGACACCGGGCAGGCGCTCTGCTGCCTGCTGTGCTGTGTGGGCTGCAAGCCAGTCCATGCCGGCCCTGACCGCCAAGAGCGCTTCTCGCCGCGTCTCGCCCGGTCGAACTGCAGATGGGGGCGAAGTAGCCGCGGCCGGGAGGTGAGTGAGCCCCGGGGCGGGCGACGCCGGCCGGGGCGTGTTGAGTTGACGGTGAATGCCGATCGCGGCCTGTTCGATCCGGAAGGCCGGCTCCGCCAGTTGGCGGGCCACAAGATGGCTGCGAATCACGCGAGAGTCGGGCGGACACAGCTGGCCGATGCGGACGGCCACACGTCCAGCGGTACTGGCGAGTTCGGCAGTCTCGGCGACGATGCGGCGGGCGGCCCCAGTGCTGTCCAGGTAAGCCGCATACGGGCTCCGGGGTTGGCCATCAGGGCCGTGGTGACTGGCCAGCACGTCGGTGCCGACGGCAAGAAGCCGGTAGGCCTCGGTGAGGTGGAGGGACACCGCGTCGGGTTCGTGGCGGGCGTATCGTGACTCGCCCCAAAGTACCCATCCCAGGGTATCGAGATTGCCGTGCAGTCGGGCCACGTCGTCCTCGGTGATACCCAGCGGGTCATGGGCGAGCGGGCCGTAGCGGCCGGTGTAGCGGTGGAGGAGACGGCACGTGCCGGCCAGGGCTTCGCTGCGTGCCGCATGTCTGCCGGGAGTGGTCCGGGTTTCGGCTTCGGCAAGGGCTGCGAGGGCGTACTCCAGCCTTGACGCGGCCAGCACCGTGAAGTCGCCCCACGTCGCGTCCTCCGTCACCCGACGGCCCCGTCCTCGATCGGCAGGGCGTTACGAAGTGCAATGGCCGCATCACGGCTGTGCAACGCGGCTGTGTGGCGATCTCGAATCTCGCGAGGATCGGTCGAACGACGGCCGAGGTCGTCGAGATCGTTGGCGATGGCCTCCAGCCGGTCCGCCAAGTCGCGGTAGGCGATCTCGCCGTCACTGTCTTCAAGGAAGTAGTCAGGCAAGGGAAGGTAGGCGGTAGCCCGCGTTGCGTATGCGGCTGCAGCAAGGGCTGCCATCTGGTCGTAGCGGTCATCCCGAACGGCCAGGTCGGCGATCCTGTGCGCCGCCGTCGTCACGCTCGGCAGGGTCGCAGCGGCGATCTGCTCGATGTCCTGTGTGCCGCTGGGGTGTTGATTCACGACTGCGAGCCCTTCAAGTGAGTGGTGTTGGGTGGCAGGAGAACACACCTCGCAGAGGCATGCGCCGAAAGTCGAATGTCCTGTGGATAAACCGCCATGCTCAACGAACCTGTTCATCAGATCGACGTAGCCGACATCAAGGTCTTGACGGCGCGACGCCGCCACGGGCCGTCAGCGCAACCGACAATGCCGAATCAGCCGAAGAGGCTCCGAAGTTCGTACCGAGATCCTGCCGGAGGATACCTACCCGCGGCCTGGCCTCGACACAGGAGCGGCTATCTGCACTCAATTGGGTGACGGGTCCGTGCAAGGCATCGACACGGACCCGCAGTGGGGCCAGCTCGCCGGCCTCGCGAGTGAGAGCGACAGCTGTCCAGCCTCAGCGCAGGTGACCAACCCTGGGCTCAGAGGATTTCCCACTGAAGCTGGTCATGGCCGCTTCGGAGTCCTTCAATCCGGCGTCGCACCTCCTGGAGTGTTGTGCTCCCGGGTGAGGCGCGCTTGGCGTTAGTGGTGATCATCCGGAGCTCGCGGAGGTCACGGAGCCCCTGGTAGCCGCTCCACGACGTGACGTCGAATCCGTACCGATCGGCGAACTCCTGGTAGTGCGCGCGCCCGTGGCCGAAGCGCCGACAATGGATCTCCACGGTGACGAGATCGAGCTCAGGCGCTCCGAAGCAAGCGGTATCCCAGTCGCACAGAACTGCCGCACCACGGTGGTGGAGAGCGTTCCGATGCTGCGGATCCCCCTGAAGCAGACCGGGCTGCAGGACGTAACTCACCCTGGCAAGAGCCGCTTCAAGGTTGGACAGACGGCGCTGGAGGTAGGCAGTGTCCTCCGGCGACAGGGTGGTGATTGCCGCGATCGATCGCCTGATCGCTCCCGCCGTATCGAGGGGTGGGACTTCAAAGGGTGGAGGTGGGAGCTCATGCAGGAGGCGAAGTGGGGCCGCAAGCTGAGCTGCCGGAACCGGCTGGCTGGGCTGGGGAAGGTACTGCCAGAACGTCACCGCGTGACCGCCGACCAGCACAGGTTGCTCCGTGGGCAGCAGTTCGACGGTAGGAAAGTCCTGGCTGACGAGCCACTGCACCAGCCGCACGGTGCGCCTGACTCCGTCCAGAGCCGTGCCCGCCCGCGCGATCTTGGCGACGACTCCGGCAGACTTCAGGAGATAGACGGCGTTGGTGTGGCCGCGCAACATGACGGCGCCGGCAGAGGAGAGCCCGACCTGACGGCAGGCTTCGTCGAGGACCCTGGACACCTCGGACTCGGCGAACCCGCCGATCCGGACTGGAACACCCATACCGTAAGGCTGGCGGGTGACGGCCCTCCGTGTCACGTCGCGCCGGCGGGCAGGGCCAGGACCTCGCCGAGTTCCCGCACCGCGCGCGCGGTCCGCACCTGTTCCGGCAGTATCTTGATGATTTCCAGAGCTCGAACGCCGAGGATCTCGGTACGGTGCGCCTCGGGCACCGTGCAGTAGGTGCGGGACGCGAGCTCGCAGGCTTCGATCACGCTGTGCTCGTGGATCAGGCACATGGCCTGCTCCAGGTGCAGGAGAGCCGGGTCGATGCCAGTGTGGTCGGGATACAGCAGGAGAGCCTCGTTCTGGGCACGTTGGGCGTCTGAGGTGCTTCCAAGGAAGGTATACGCCCCCGACAGGTACAGCAGGAAGCGGCGCAGCGGGAACGCCCATGCGTCGTTTTCGGCGGTCGTCTGCCCGCAGCGGTCGAACAAGTCGTGGGCCAGCTTGATGGCAGCGCGGGCGCCGTCGTGGTCGCCTTGGCGAGCCCGGACACGAGCCTCGGCAGCGGCGGCGAAGGCCCCGGTGACGGTGGGGCGTCCGCGGTTGAGGAGGCGGGCCTCGCGGGTGAGACCGGCGGCTCGGTCCAACGGCCCGTAGTAATACGGAAGCATCGCAGCCTGAACCCGAACCCGCGCCCGCAGCTCGCCGTTTCCGGTGTCGTCGGCGGCCGATCGTGCGGTCCCGTACCACATCTGCGCCTGGTCCAGGCGCCCCAGCTTCATCAGGGCGTCTGCGATCAGGGTGGAGAGCACGGCGATCATCTCCGATAGACGGACCTGCACGGCGGCGGGCTGTCGTTCATCGGCGAAGAGACGAACCGCCTCGAGATTCCGCAGCAGTTGCACCAGCATCTCGGCCGGAGGCGCGACCACGTAGGCCCGGCGGAGATCTCTGATCCGTTCGTCGAACACCTCCAGTTGCCCTGCAGTGGCTGTTGTTCGTGCAAGGGTGCTTTCGACTGCGCGGCGATACGAGTCGACGAGGTCATCCGACGGAGCACCCAGACCAGGCCCGGCGCCCGGATCCGGTTGACGAGACGCCTGGAGGGCGCCAGAGACCGCCGGAATCGAAGGGAGAGCTACAGCCACGCGAAGGACTTCAGGCTGGTAGCTGCCGGACATTCCCAGTCCCTGCGCGTCCGTCTCGTAGAGGCGACACAGCAGGTCGATGGTCTGTGCCCGCGGGGTTCGGGATTTCTCCCACGCCCCGAGCTGGTCCGGATCCACATTCGATCGGGGGAGCTTCAACTCGTCGCACATCTTGATCAGTTCGTCGACTGTCCGCTGAAGCGTCCACCCCCTGGCCAGGCGGTGTCCACGAAGCCGACTCACGCCACAGCACTCGACGATCGCGGTCACGGTCGATGTGATCGTCCAGCCGTTCGCCGCGGCGGTTGCTCTGACGCGCGCTGCGCAGGACGGCTTGTGCACCGGCGCCTCATCTCCCCTGTAATCACACTTGACTGTCAGTCAGCTTAGTTGCTGTCCCAATTGATGCTCACTCAAAAACAGTAATGGATTCGGGTTTCTGCCTGTTCCCGAGACCCGAAGCAGTAAGTGCGACGCAGAACCGCAACTCCTTCCGATTGCATGGGCGCCGCTGTCGGACGAATCCTCTGTGGACAGGCGATGACCGTGGCTTGCCTCCACTGCCACCGGCCCGGGACCAACTGCCCTCGTGATGAGCCCGGAGGATCTTTCATGCACCGCGTCTTGCACTTCACGACCCCGCTCCAGGCGGCCTGCGTCGCTCACGCCCGCAACAGGCTGCTGTGCCACGTCTCCACCCTGGCTCACGTCGGTCTCGACGAAGGCCGACGATACGCGCTTCGCCTGTGTTCGTCGGAGGCCATCGACAACGGCATCAAGCACGGCGGTGGCCAAGGAGACTGCCGTGCAAGCGAGTTGCTGATCGAGGTTGGCATCGACTCGGCACGACAGCGACTCCGCATCACGGTTACGGACGGCGGCCTCGCTGTTCCGCTGATGGAGGGACGCGTGGGCGACCTGGAAGCAACCGGCGGAAGGGGGCTCGCCGTCATCTGCGGCTACGCCGACGACGCCGGCTGGGGCCAGCGCACGAACGACCTCGGTGAGGTCGTCGGCTGGTCCGTGTGGTTCGAACTCGACGTTACGATCCCGTCAGCCACCGGCCAGGCCACCGCGCAAGCGGAAGTGCAGCCGGATCCCAGTCGATGCCAAGCGGTGCCCGCAGCGCGCGCCGAAGCGACGGCTGCTCGCCCGCAGGCGCCCGGTCGGGCCGATGCGGCCTGGCCGACGAAGCACTCCGCCGCATAGACGGCACCGTAACGGGCCCGCCCGCACCTGGAGTCCCGTCCGGGGCGCCAGGCCGGCAGTCGCACCGCTTCCGTGCCGCCGCCGGGCCGGGCCACAACCACCGCGTCGGACGGGTGGCCTCGATCGGACACCCTTATCCACCAACTTCGTACCCGAGGTACCTGCCCATGAGCGCTGGCCCGCGCACCAGAATGCTTCTCAAAACCACCAGCACGGCCCGCAGACAGGCGATCACGGCCTCGTACTCGGCCCTCACCCAGGTCTGCGTCACCACCGCCGACAACCCGGAGCAGGCCGAACTGGTCAGCGAGCACCCGGCCCACGCCTGGGAACTCCCCCACTCGAACGCGCTCGCCATCCTCCACCGAGACACCGACGAGGCCTGGGCCCTGGTCAAGAGTGCGAAGCTGCTGGAGCACCACCAAGTGCCCGTCGTCGCCCCGCACTACACCGACGTCCTGACCGCTGGCGGCCACGCCGTCACCTTCTGGCGCCCTCCCGGCCCACAACGGCACGACCCCGCCGCCAGCGCACGGGTAACCGCCGGCATCCACCGAATCGACACGACGACGGCACCATGGCTCGCGGAAGACCAGCACGACCCGTTCAACGGCCTCCTCGACGGCCTCGACGACACGCCCCTCGCCGACCCCGCCAAGCGCTTCCTCCACGACCACACCGACCAACTACGCGAGGAGTGGGTGGACATCGACTGGCCGACCCCACTCACCCCCATCCTCGGCACCCGCCACGCACCACGCTGCCACGGCACCCGAGCCGCCCCGAGGCTCCTTCTCCAGCACCCTCTCCTCCACGGGCACCTGGAGTGGGACCTCATCGCCGCCCGCTGGCGCTCCGACCTCCTCCTCGGCCACCTCAACGACAACGTCGGCTACACCGCGGCCTACACCGCCCACGCCAACGCCGAAACCCGCGCACTGCACGGCCACATCGGCGCCTGGCCGGACTACCAGGTCGTGCGCGACGTCATCGTGCTCGCCGAGGTCATGAGCACTGTCCGCCGCGCCCACCTCGACTCCCGCACCCGCCAGCAGGCCGACCACCAGATCGCCTGCCTGCGCGGCGCACACCGTCCTCCGTGGAACTGGGGGCGGTGATGCCGACGCTTCGCATCGTCATCGCCGCAGCAGCGATCACCAT
Organism: Kitasatospora sp. NPDC057936; assembly: GCF_042887525.1. NCBI lineage: Bacteria > Bacillati > Actinomycetota > Actinomycetes > Kitasatosporales > Streptomycetaceae > Kitasatospora > Kitasatospora sp. NPDC057936. Next base: position 10,881 of record NZ_JBHVPD010000112.1, on the reverse strand, counting down.
TTTCTGCGCGGTGATCATCTCCTCCGCCGCCCCGAAGGCCCCGGTCCCCAGAACGCCTTCGGCACCAAGCCACCCCGCGATGGACAATCCATCGAAGATCAGCGCCCAGCTGGCTCCGCCAGGCGGCGCAGGCTGCCCTGGCCCCTGAAAGGGCGTCATGTAGGTCTTCGCCCTATCTATATCTGGAGGGAATCAGGTGGGCTTGGGTGACCGAAGGGGGGCGGCAAGTGCACCGGCGTCGCCCGGGGCCATCGGATCGCCGATCACGTCGGACGGCCGGAGCTGCCCGAACGGCCCGGCGCCGTCGGTCATGGACCGGCTGTCGTATCGACGTCGACGACGCGCAACGTGCCCTTGGTCAAGACCAGTACCGTGGTGGAACCGTGGGCACGAAGGGCCCTGATCCTCTGGGTGATGCGCCTGGAGTGCGTCGAGTACGTCGGTGCCTCCGGGTCCGGATCGACCAGGGCCAGCCTTCCGGTGAAATCCGCGACCACAAACCCCGAGTCGGTCTGGACGGCCTGATCGACGTCCGCTCCGGCGAATCGCCGCAGCGGCCTTCCGTCGTGTGCGTCGAGGGTCATGACCGTGCGGCGCGCCTCGGGCACCCAGAGGATCGAGCCGGTCCGGTGCACCGCCCGCGCTGCCAGATCGCACAAGTCGGATCGCAAGAAGACTGCGGCAGCTCCGGTGGAGAGCGAGATGTCGAGCAGGGTCTGCGACCCGCAACGCGCAAGGACCCGATCGCAATCCAGCGGCGTAAGGACCGGCTGCGCGTCACCCGAGGCCAGCGGCTCGGGAAGCGACCACTGCGACTTGATCCGTCCATCACGCGGATCGATCAAGCGGATCTCGTCGCCGTGCGGCTCACCGACCAATACGCCGGCTTCCATCACCACCGGGACCGCGATCTCGACACACTCGGGACTGCGCCACAGCAGCGTTCCGGTCTCCAGGTCGAACGCGGTGAGCGGGGTGTAGCCGCGCCAGCCGCCGACCAGGACGGTGTCGCGCGTCGCCACCAGATGTCCGGTGAACTCGGCCAGCTGCGCGCTCCACAGCACTTCCCCGGTGCGCACGTCCAGGCAGGACAGTCGCGGGAGGTTCTGCGGGATCACCAGGCAGCGTTCGCCGACGATGACGATCGCGCGCGGCCAGGTGCCCACCGGAATATCCCAGCGTTGTGCGCCGTCAAGGGGATCGAGACCAACCAGACGAGTCCACCGCTCGTGGACGACGATGTGCTCGGCGGTCACCGCCAGCCCGGCCGCGTGACCCGCCTGATGAAGATTCCGCTCCCACACCGTCCGCCCGAACATGGGCTCATTCCAGCAGTGGTGTACCGGTGGTGCAACGAGATTCTGGGAGGGTGCTATGTGTGGGCCGGTCCCGGCCACCGGTCAGACCCGGTCCCACAGTTCGTACCAGCGGGCGACGGAGTCCTTGTAGCCCTGTGGCATGACCAGGCCGGGCACCTCGTCGCGGTGGAAGAGGCCGGCCTCCTTGTGCTCGTGGCTGACGACCGGAGCCTTGTGCGCGTCGATGACCGTGCAGCCGTAGGTGACGATGAAGACCCGACGGCCGGGAATCGGCTCGTACATCCACACGTCCAGCAGCGGGCCGGCAGCCGCCGTCCAGCCGCTCTCCTCCTGGATCTCCGCGACCACCCGCTCCTCCGGGGTCTCGGTGCCCTCCAGCTTTCCTCCGGGCAGTTCCCACTCCTGGCGCTCGTTCTTCAGCAGCAGCGCTCGTCCCTGCGGGTCGAGCACCACGCCCTTGATGGAGATCGGGAAAGCCGTTGGCACGTAGGGCTGTTCTGCCGGTCCGTTCATCGCTTCTTCCGGAGTGCATGGGTGGGCACGGGTCTGTCGAAGTCAGCAGTTGCGCGACTACTGCAACGATGCCAGGCGTTCCCGAGGTGGACCAGTTCCGGCAGGCCCTCAACAGCCCGCTCCTGTATGAAGTGTGCTCACCGAAGAGCCCGTACCACCGAGAGAACGGACCGCCGATGGCCACCCGCCCCTTCGTCCTGCTCAGCGTCGCGACCTCCGTCGACGGTCACATCGACGACACCTCGCCCGAACGTCTCCTGCTGTCGAACGCCGAGGACTTCGACCGCGTCGACCAGGTTCGCGCCGAATCCGACGCCATCCTCATCGGCGGCAACACCCTGCGCAGCGACAATCCCCGTCTCCTGGTCAACAGCGACAAGCGCCGCGCCGACCGGATCGCAGCCGGCAAGCCGGAGTACCCCCTCAAGGTCACCATCTCCGCCGGCGGCGACCTCAGCCGGGACCTCAAGTTCTGGCACTTCGGCGACAAGAAGGTCGTCTACACCACCGACGCCGCCGCACCGAAGCTCCGGGAAACGCTCGACGGCCTCGCCGACGTCGTGAGCACCGGCCCCACCGTCGACTTCGGTGCACTGCTCGACGACCTCGCCACCCGTGGGGTTCAGCGCCTCATGGTCGAGGGTGGCGGGCAGATCCACACCCAGTTCCTCTCGCAGGGGCTGGCCGACGAGATCCACCTCGCCATCGCCCCGCTGCTCGTCGGCGACACCGACGCTCCCCGCTTCCTCAACCCCGCGAATTACCCTGGTGGCAGCAGCCGACGGATGGCACTCCTCGAAGCCCGGACGATCGGCGACGTCGTCCTCCTGCGGTACGCCCCCAAGGTCCCCTCAAGCTGACCACCGACGGTCCTCCGCTTACCGCCCGCCTCGCCCCACTGCGGGGTCCCGAGATCGTTGATCCGGGTACCGATGATCGTGCGCGGGCGGGTCCGGCGACCGAACAGCAGGCAGGTAGCCTGCGAGAAGCCGTGAGGTAGGCCGAAAGGACCACGACCCCATGAGAGGGCCGGGCAGGACCTCGTCGGCCTGGTGCCCGACGGCCGGCTCACCCGCGGACTGCGCGCCGTCCTCGCCCACCACGTGTTCTTCCACGCCAACCGCACCGGCGTGCCCGTCGATCACCAATCCGTCACCGCCGCAAGGGCGGTGGCCGCAGTCTTCCACTCCGGCGAGGACCCCGCGCCCTCGCAGCCAACCATCCGCACAACCACTAGGGTCGCCACCGTGACTCTCAGCGACAGTGCCGACACTCCGGCTGCTGACCAGCTGCGCGACGCCCTCACCGAGCGCCTGCTGACCGGAAAGCACATCACCAGCGCCCCGGTCGAGGCCGCCTTCCGCGCCGTCCCGCGCAAGCACTTCCTGCCCAGCTTCCCGCTCGATGTCGCCTACGCCGACAACCCGACCTACACCAAAACCGACGGATCCGGCACGCAGATCAGCGCGGCCTCCCAGCCCACGATCGTCGCCATAATGCTGGAGCAGCTCGCCGCCCAGCCCGGTGAGCGGATCTTCGAGGCCGGTGCCGGGACCGGCGTCAACGCGGCCTACATGGCCACCATCGTTGGCCCGGACGGGCACGTGGTCGCGGTGGACGTGGACGACGACCTCGTCGACGGTGCCCGCAAGCACCTCTCGGACGCCGGGATCACCAACGTGGACGTCATCCTCGGCGACGGCGCCCTCGGCCACCCCGACGGCGTGCCATACGACCGGGTGATCGCCACCGTGAGCACCAGCGAGATGCCAACCGCCTGGCTCCAGCAGGTCAAGCCGGGCGGCCGGATCCTCCTGCCGCTGCGGCTGCGCGGCGCCGCCTCCCGCGTCATCGCCTTCGAGCGCGACGGCGACGCCTGGGCATCGGTCGACGACCGGCTCGCCGTCTTCATGCCGCTGCGCGGCAGCATGGACGACGAGCGGCGCACCGTGGCCCTCACGAGCCGGGCGACGTCACCCTCCAAGTCCACAAGGACCAGACCGACGCGGTCGTCGCCTCCGCGCTGCTCGGGGTCCTCACCACCGAGCGCCACGAGCGCTGGACCGGCGTGACCATCCCGGCTGGCACCACCTACGAGTACCACGACCTGTGGCTGGCCCTCACCCTGCCCAACTCGATCATGCGGATGAGCGTGGCCAAGACCGCCCAGGATCGCGGCGTCACCCCCATGCTCCCCTGGGGCGCCATGGCCACCATCCAGGACGACTCCCTCGCCTACCTCACCCTGCGCGTCGGCGAGCCCGGCAGCGACGGCCGCAAGGTGTATGAGACCGGCGTCGTCGGCCACGGCCCCGCCGGCGCCGCCCTCGCCGACCTCGTCTCCGAGCAACTCCGCACCTGGAACACCGCCTTCCGCGACCGCCCTCTCCGCTTCGAGCTCCCGGACACCCCCGGCGCCCCCGCCGACCCGTCCGCCGGCCGCTTCGTCCTGGACCGCCCCCACCACCCAATCACCGTCATCTGGGAGTAGCCACGTGCACCCGACCGGACCCATAGCCCAGCGCTTCCCGCTGGTCGCCCGGATCCGGCCCGCGTGCCTGCCCCTCGACGCCCGTGTCGGCCAGCTTCAGGAGCTGGCCGACACGGCCGCGCGGCAGACCAACCCTGGCCTGGCATCTACCGTCTTCAACCAGGCTGCTCTCCTCGCCTCCGACGTCGGCCTGCCCGACTACGCCCGCGACCTGTGCCACCGCCACGCCACGCTCTACCTCACCCGCGGCCCGCTCCCCGCGATGAGCGCCATCCGCGGCCTGGAGCCACTCGTCAACCTCGCCCGTCTCCACATCCGCGCGGGCCGCCACCAACAGGGCCACCAGCTCCTGCTCGACCTCTACGAGGCCATCACCGGCGCCATCGAGACGGCACTCGATGGCATCACCGTGCCCGCCCAGCTCACCGAGACCGCCGAGCAGCGCGCCGAGGTCCGGGCGTGGCTGTGGCGCGTCGTGCTCGCCGACGGCACCCGCGCCCTCACTTCCGCCGGCCGCTGGAGCGATGCCGTCCGCCACCTTGAGGAGCATCGGGGCGTCGGGCTGCACATGCTCGACGGCCGCCATACCGCCGTCCTCGCCCGCGCCACCACCGGTGACCTCCCTGGTGCTCTCGCCCTGCTGGCCGTCACCGAGCCGGGCAACCCCTGGGAGGACGCCGTCACCGCGGTGCTCACCGCGCTGTGCCGCCCCGGCGACGCGCGCATCGCTGAGGCCGCCATCGGCCACTGCCTCGCCTTCGAACCGGACGAGGGCCTGGCCGTGTTCACCACCCGTCTCGCCCTGAGCGCGCTCGACGCCGCCGACCCAGAAGCGCCCGCCGCCCGAAACCTGATCGAGCAGCTGTCCAGCCGAACGGGTGAATCGGGCGACGGCTACGCACTGCGCGACCTCCTCGCCCATCAGGACGTCCGCGACGGCCTCGGACCCGGCCGCGCAGCCGTGCTCGAACGCTCGCTCGCCGCTTGCACGCTGGGCTCCGCCTGCCTCCCAGAAGCCATCCGCGAACGACTGGAGGACGCCCTCTCCCAGGCTCGGGGGGTGCTCGAAAAGTCCCCGTTCGACCCGGGCTCGCCCGGAGCCAATCCACTTGAACGCCGCATTCGAACAGCACCATCATCAGACACCACCCACTCTGCGACATATCCCTGAACTCGGCCTTTTACCAGCCCACTTGGGCTTCGAACAACACCCTGGTTCAGCACTCCCGCGCGCCCGCCGGCCGACTGCTCGTGGCAGGTGCGCGGCGAAGGCCCGAACCGACCCGCGGGTCATTCCCGCCCGAGAGATCGAGGGGTCCTCCCAGTGATCGACTTCAACGTGCTCACCGACCTGGCCTTCCAGGAAGGCATCGAACGGATCGGCGTCGGTGTTGTGGTCCGCGACGCCTCCGGCCGGGTCCTGATGATCCGGCGGGCCGCGCACGATGTCCTGCCCGGCCTGTGGGAGTACCCGGGCGGCGCCCAGGAAGGTGACGAGCACGTGCCGGCGGGCGCGGCGCGTGAGCTGGTCGAGGAGACCGGGCTCACCGGCCATCGGCTGGAGTACGCGCGGCACCTGGACTTCACCAACCAGAACGGCCGCCGGGTCCGGCAGTTCGTGTTCACCGCCGTCGTCCCGGAGGGCACCGCCGTGACCCTTTCAGCAGAGCACGACGCCTACCAGTGGGCGAGCCCCGACGAGCTGCCACACACCGGCGACGGACAGCGCGAGGTCATCACGTGGCTCACCGGCCGCCTCGCGAACCCCGGCTGGCGGCCCGTCGGCGGCTACATCACCACCATCGCCCGCCCCACCACCTACGGCTGTCTCCTCGTCACCGACCCTGCCGGCCGCGTCCTCGGGATGCGCTCGACCATCGACCCGAGCGTGTGGAACATGCCCGGCGGCAACGTCGAGCACGGCGAGAGCCCCTTTGACGCCGCACTGCGCGAGGCCCGGGAGGAGCTGGGCCTGGACCTAGCCGCGGAGAACCCGCAGGTGCTCCGGCGGCGCCTGGTCGCCGTGATCCACACGCAGGCCGACGCCGACTACCCGATCCCGGTCGCCGGCTACGTATTCGACGGCGGCACACTGACCGCAGAGCAGCAGGCCCGGATCCGGCTCGATCCTGAGCACACCGAGTTCCGGTTCGAGACGCCCCACAACTGGCGCTCCCGGATGACCCCCGCCCGCTACCAGCGGCTCCGGCAGGTGCTGCGCGCCCACCGCTGCGGTGTCCCGCTCTACCTGGAGCGCCCTACACCGGCCGACGACGACTTCGAGGGCGTCCTGGTCTTCGTAACCGACCCCGCGGGTCGACTGCTGATGCACCTGCGCGAAGGCAGGCCGGGCATGCCCTGGCCCGGCTGCTGGACTCCGATCGGCGGCTGGCGCGAGGCCGACGAGAGCCCCCGGGAGAGCGCGGTGCGCGAGGTCCGCGAGGAGGCCGGCATCGAGATCACCGGGCTCCGGAGCCTCCCCGACCCACATCACGACCTCGGCCTCCCGCTCACCCGCGTCCTGCACGCCGTCTGGGACGGCCCCGACAGCGAGCTGCGGCTCGGCGACGAGGGCCAGGGCGTGCGCATGGTCCCTCTGGACGAGGTCCTCGCACTCAACGTCCCGCCCTACATGCAGCATTACCTGCCGCTGCTCGCCGCGGCGGCCGACCAGCCCACCGGGAGGACCTCATGACCCGGCTCGACGACAACGGCCACCCGGCCGGCTCGAAGCCTCACCAGCCGAAGACGGATCCGCTCACGCTGGTCGTCGGCGTCCACCTCGTCCTGGCCGACGCCGGCACGGTACTGCTCGGGCGGCGCCGCAACACCAGCTACGCCGACGGGCTGTGGCACCTCCCGAGCGTTCACTAGGCAAGCCATGTGTCGAGATTGAAGCTGTCGGTTTTCTGCTCCCCAGCCTATCCGGCTCTACCGTCGAGAAGGAGTGAGGTCAGTCTTGGACGTGAACGCTTCGAGCGGCGACGCTCCCGTACTGGGCGACGTCCTGCTTGGCTTCTGGTCGGCACGGGACCGCTTCCTGGAGGCGGGCTTGGCGACCAACCGCAGCGACCCGATCGGTGGCCTCGCAGAGTCTCTCGCTGCTGCGGCGCTTTGGCCGAGTTCATCGGTGCGGTCGGCCTACGAGAGGGCACGAGGCGTCCGCACTGGTCTTGATGGCTCTGGCGAGTTTGGTCCGGCGCTCGGCTCCATGCCGGTGACGGGGAACGGTCGCAGGAACTCGTTGGCTGTCGACCTTGCGGTGCCCTGGCAGTCTTTGGTGGAGCGGGTGCCGGCGCTGGAGGCGTTTGGGCGGCAGCGCCAGGGTGAGCGGTGGGCATGGGATGTGGCGTCAGGCGGGGCGTTCGGTGTCGGATCGGAGGGCCCGCCTCAGAACCGATACGCGGGACTGGCCCGGATACAGGTCAAGGCCCGCTTCGCACCCGATGCGCCAAGCCACGGCCCGTTGGATGCGGTGCCCTTCGAGCTGGTGCGCGACGGCGTGGTGCCCGCGAACGACCTGTACGTGCTGGTGATGTTCGCTCGGATCGACGAAGCTTACCGGCCCCTGCGCGCGGATAACTTCGTCTGGACGGCGGTGATTCTCACGAACGAGTGCCTCCGAGCTCTGGACCGCGGCGTTTCCTCGGCAAAGCTCAACTGGCAGGAGATCCACTCTTGGTGGGGCGAAGGGCAGTCGTTGCCAGCTGGCGTTCACGACGTGACCGGTCTCCTGAGGTCCGTTCCGATCCCGGACTGGTAGATGTCAACTGGCTCGTGCGGCGCCCGTGGGTCTGGTCGGCGCGGCAGCGCTTCCCGGAGGAAGGCATGGCGCCCAGCCGGACCTACTCGACGGCCTCGCGGTTCTCTTGCCGCTGCGGCGTTTCGACTAAGTTCATCGGTGCGATTGGCTACGAAAGGGCGCGGGACCGTAGTGGGGCCGGTCCTGGGAGTAGCGGGTACGGCAGCGTGGAATCGCGGTCACCTTGCGGGACGCCGTTCAGTGCGGTGTGGGCTGCCAAGAGGACGCCGGCGGTGCCGGTGGCGAGGTCCATGGAGAGGCGGAGTTGCCCGTCTCCGGCGAAGGCCCGGTCTCCTTGGTGGCGGACGGCGTGTAGCACGAGGCCGCGTAGCTGGGTTGCCATGGCTTCGGGTGAGCCGCTGAGGTGGGTGAGGCTGTAGAGCAGGCCGGCGTGGCCGTCGAGCAGGCCGGCGGACAGGAGGAGTTCGGAGTCGAGGCTGTCGCGAATATGGTCCCGCAGCTGCGCGTAGGGGTGGTCGTCGCGGTGCCGGAGGTATTCGTGGATGGTGATGCCGATGCCGGCACTGCCGCGGCCGAGAGTGGCGAGGCGGCGCTGTCCGTCCCTGACGCGGACGCGCCCGCCGGGCAGCTCTTCGCAGTGCGCGAGATCTCGGGCGAGGGCTGCGTGTGCGCGGTCGAGGTGCGCCAGGTCGCCTGTCACGCTATACAGCCGGGTGAAGAGCAGAGCCGGGCCGGACCACCCGTGCATGAGCCCGACGCGGTCGGCGCCCGGGCCGGTGTCAGCCGTGAGGGCCCGCGTGAGGCGTTCGCCGATCTCGGCCGCGCGCTCGGTCTGGTGGAAGTGCAGGTGTGCCAGGGCGATCCCGGCGAGGCCGCCGAACAGGCCGATGCCGCAGCCTCGGAGGTCGAAGCCGGTTAGCCGATCGAGGGTCGCCTCTGCGGCGTCGGGGCGCTGGAGTTCATCGAGGACGCAGGCGATGCCGGCGAGTCCGTCGAAGAGGCCGGGCCGTAGCGAGCGTGCGGCTTGGTCGGCGGCCACCAGCCAGTCGACGTGCTGTCCGAAGGCGGGGTAGTCGGAGCGGCCGGTGACGTGCAGGGCGTGCAGCACGCCGGCCGCGCCGAAGGCGAGGGATGCGCCTTGGCGGTCGAACTGTCGCACGTCCCCGGGGAAGAGCCGGTCGTCCCGGTCCGGGGTGGCGCTGCGCAGGATCGCGTCACGCAGGGAGTCGAGCGCCGCCGTGCTGTCGGTGGAGGGGTCGAGTGGCCAGTTGTCGGTGTCCTGGGTCTTGCTGGAGATGGTGGGAGGAGTGAGGGCGGCGCGCAGGCGGTCCCCGGTGCCGGCCGGCAGAGGGAAGCACTGCTCGGCCCAGCGGATGAGTTGTTCGGGTTTGCGGTCGTCGAGGGGCAGCAGGGGTGTCAGCGGGCAGAAGAGGGCCAAGCCGAGGCTGGCGAGGGCATAGGTGTCGACGGCTGCGCCGGTGCGGGCCCAGGGCGCGATGAATCCGGGCGTGCCGAGGACGGGGGCGGTCGGGTTGTCGGCGTCGACAGAGGTCTCGAAGTCGATCAGGCAGACGGTGTCGTCGGGCCGCACGATCACGTTGGACGGTTGGAGGTCGCCGAAGACGATGCCGCTGCGGTGAAGGTCCGCCAGCGCGGCCTCGATCCTGGCGAGGATGCCGGTCGCCCACCGGGTGTAGGTGGCGAGGTCGGCGCGATCGCCCGCAGCGGCGGTGTCGCCGAGGAGCGGGTGCCGTCGGCCGACCGCCTCCAGGAGGCTCTTGCCGTCGATGAACTCCTGGACGAGGTAGTGGTGTTCCCAATGGCGGACGCGAGAGTGGACCCGGGGTACGCAGGCCAGGTGCGCGAGGCGGTCGAGGATGCGGTGTTCGTGAGCCAGCCGGGTGACAGCATCCCGGTCGTGGTTGTCGATTCCGGCGTGGGGCCTGGCCTCCTTGAGGATCACGCGCCGGCCGGTGTCGCGTTCGACGGCCCGGTAGACCCCGCCACCGTTGGAGAAGTGCAGGGCTTTCTCGATCCGGAACGGGAACGTGACGGTCCTGCGGCCGCCGCGGTCATGGACGAGATTTGCCAGGACCGGGGGCGCCGGTGCCCAGGCCGGCGGCCGGAAGCCGGGGCCTCGGTGGTCCGGGACGAGGAGGCCGTCGTCGCGGCGCACGGCCAGGACGTGCTCGCCGTCGGCGTCGAAGCAGTACGCGGGCCGGAAGCCGCCGTAGCGGACATACAGCGGGCCGTCGCCCCACCGCAGGTCGCTGAGGATGTAGGGCCCTTCGATGTCGTGCAGGAGTGCGGACAGGTCGGTCAGGGCCCGTTCGAGTGCCGGGTCGTCGGCGGGGTAGACGGTGATGAGCTTGCCGCTCGCCGTCCGTGGTGCCTGTTTGCTGTTGATGTGGCGCAGGATCGCGAGGCTGCGCAGGAACTTGAAGCTGAGGCCCTGGCCGGTGCAGTAGTCCCAGGTGGTGCTGATCGCCCGGTCGGCCGAGTTGGCGGTCGCCGAGATGTGAATCTTCCAGCCCTGGTCCGGGAGTCGGACACCGGTCCTGGCGATCCGGATCCAGCCCTCGCTCTCCGACCGGTGCCAGCCGGGGGGCGGGAGCGTGCTCGCCCGGGTGAAGTGGCTGTCGGAATCGGCGAGACGGTCGAGCGTGTCGACGAAGACCAGGTCTGCGGCAAGGTGGCCCTGGGCGATCATGGTGCCTTCTTCGTGCAGTCCGACGAGGTCGGATCCGGGGCGGCCAGCGGGACGCGCATGGTCGTGCCGGCCGCCGGTGCTGCAC
>NZ_JBHVPD010000111.1:14767-32285 GCF_042887525.1 Kitasatospora sp. NPDC057936 | reverse complement strand
ACGGACGCTTCCTTCGAGCCGCCTTCCAGCGGGCCCTCCGGGCGCTTCGTTCTTTCGTGTTTCCAGCTTATCAGATGTTTTCCGCTCCGTTTTCCCGGAGTTTCTTTCATCCAATCGGCTTTTGCCTTTCGGCGCTCCCGAACTCTACCAGAGTTTCTCGGGCCGTTTTCCTCGGTCCTTCTCGAATTCGAATTCGAGGGCTTCCTTGGGGCCGTCCCGTGGGGCAACCCGGAGAACATTACGCACCGGGCCGCCCCACGTCAAACCAGCCTCAGGGGGCTCAGACCTCGACGACGACCGGCAGGATCATCGGCCGGCGGCGGTAGTTGTCCGCCACCCACTTGCCGATGGTGCGGCGGACGAGCTGCTGCACCTGGCGGGGTTCGATCACGCCGTCGCTCGCCGAGCGGTCCAGGGCCTCCTGGAGCTTGGCGACGACCGGCCCGAACGCGTTGTCCTCGATGCCGGAGCCGCGGGCCTGGATGGTCGGGCCGCCCACGATCTTGCCGTTGGCCGAGTCGACGGCGACGAAGACCGAGATGAAGCCCTCCTCGCCGAGGATCTTGCGGTCCTTGAGCGAGGCCTCGGTGATGTCGCCCACCGAGGCGCCGTCCACGTAGACGTACCCGGCCTGCACCTTGCCGACGATCCGGGCGACGCCGTTCTCCAGGTCGACGCAGACGCCGTCCTCGGCGATGACCACGCGGTTGCGCGGCACGCCGGTGGCGATGCCCAGGTCGGCGGCCGCCCGCAGGTGGCGCCACTCGCCGTGGACCGGCATCAGGTTGCGCGGCTTGCAGATGTTGAAGAAGTACAGCAGCTCGCCGGCCGAGGCGTGGCCGGAGACGTGCACCTTGGCGTTGCCCTTGTGCACGACCTTGGCGCCCCAGCGGGTCAGGCCGTTGATCACGCGGTAGACGGCGTTCTCGTTGCCCGGGATGAGCGACGAGGCCAGGACGACGGTGTCGCCCTCGACGATGCGGATCTGGTGGTCGCGGTTGGCCATCCGGGACAGCGCGGCCATCGGCTCGCCCTGCGAGCCGGTGCAGATCAGCACGACCTCCTTGTCCGGCAGGTCGTCGAGCTGCTTGACGTCGACGACCATGTTGCCGGGGACCTTGAGGTACCCGAGGTCGCGGGCGATGCCCATGTTGCGGACCATCGAGCGGCCGACGAAGGCCACCTTGCGCTTGTACTCGTGCGCGGCGTCCAGCACCTGCTGGATGCGGTGCACGTGGCTCGCGAAGGAGGCGACGATGATGCGCTTGTCGGCGTTCGCGAAGACGTTGCGCAGGGCGGCCGAGATGTCCCGCTCGTGCGGGATGAAGCCGGGGACCTCGGCGTTGGTGGAGTCCACCAGCAGCAGGTCCATGCCCTCCTCCGCCAGCTTGGCGAAGGTCGGCAGGTCGGTCAGGCGGCCGTCGAGCGGCAGCTGGTCCATCTTGAAGTCGCCGGTGGCGACGACCATGCCGGCCGGGGTGCGCACGGCCACCGCGAGGGCGTCCGGGATGGAGTGGTTGACGGCGATGAACTCGCAGTCGAAGGGGCCGATGCGCTCGCGCTCGCCCTCCTTGACCTCCAGCACGTACGGCCGGATGCGGTGCTCGGCGAGCTTTGCCTCGATCAGGGCGAGGGTGAGCTTGGAGCCGATCAGCGGGATGTCCGGGTTCTCCCGGAGCAGGAAGGGGACGGCGCCGATGTGGTCCTCGTGCCCGTGGGTGAGGACGATGCCGTCGACCTTGTCGAGCCGGTCCCGGATGTAGCTGAAGTCCGGGAGGATCAGGTCCACGCCGGGCTGCTCGTCCTCGGGGAAGAGGACGCCGCAGTCGACGATCAGGATGCGGTCCCCGAATTCGAGGACCGTCATGTTGCGGCCGATCTCGCCGAGGCCGCCGAGCGGAGTGATACGGAGGGCGCCCTCCTTCAGGGCGGGCGGGGCGCCGAGTTCGGGGTGCGGGTGACTCAAAAGACTCTCCTCACGACGCACGCCATATGCCCGGGGTCCTCCCCCGGAGACATATGGCGTGCGTACTCAGTGTCGTGTGTTCCTACTGGGTCTGTGCTCTCGCGCCTTCGGTCCGGTCCAGCGGCGGTCCCGTGAGGGTCCGGCGAGCCGGGGCGCGCACGTCTTTGTCTGCTACAGGTGTACCCCGCCTGCGGCGAGATCCTTCTTCAATTGCGCGATCTCCTCGGGCGTCGCGCCGATCAGCGGCAGCCGCAGCGGGCCGGCGGGCAGGCCCTGGAGGCCCAGCGCGGCCTTGGTGAGGATGACGCCCTGGGTGCGGAACATACCGCTGAAGACCGGGAGCAGACCCTGGTGGATCGCCGTGGCCTTGGCCACATCGCCGGTCAGGTACGCGTCGATCATCGCACGCAGTTCGCCGGACACCACGTGCCCGACGACGCTCACCACGCCGGCGGCGCCGACCGACAGCAGCGGCAGGTTGAGGATGTCGTCGCCGGAGTACCAGGCGAGGTCCGAGCGGGCGATGGCCCAGGCGGCGGCGCCGAGGTCGCCCTTGGCGTCCTTGTTGGCGACGATCCGCGGGTGCTCGCCGAGGCGCACCAGCGTCTCGTGGCCCAGGGCCACCCCGCTGCGGCCCGGGATGTCGTACAGCATGACCGGCAGCCCGGTGGCATCGGCGATGTGCACGGCGTGCCGGTACAGGCCCTCCTGCGGGGGCTTGCTGTAGTACGGCGTGACGACGAGCAGGCCGTGCGCTCCGGCCGACTCGGCCTGACGGGCCAGTTCGGCGCTGTGGTGGGTGTCGTTGGTGCCGACGCCGGCGACGACGTGGGCGCGGTCCCCCACCGCCTCGACCACGGCACGGACGAGCTGGGCCTTCTCGGCGTCGCTGGTGGTCGGGGACTCACCGGTGGTGCCGTTGACGACGAGGCCGTCGTTGCCGGAGTCGACGAGGTGCGTGGCGAGGCGCTGGGCGCCGTCGAGGTCGAGTCCGCCGTCGGCGGTGAACGGGGTGACCATCGCGGTCAGGACCCGGCCGAACGGCGTCTGGGGGGTGGAGGTCGGAGCCATGCGTCCAAAGCTACTCGTAGGCGGTGGGGCGGCTACCACACCGGTCCAGGGTTCGGACAGGTGTCCGGCGGCGCTGGGCGGCCGGAACGGGCGGCGACACGGCGGTGACATGGGATTCCGGTGCTGCGTGCTCGGGGGTTCAGGCAGCACCGGAATCCGTGTTCACGAATGTAGGGAGCGGCCAGAAAAGCCGCAATCCAGACATGCCCGACACTCTGCCCATATGCTCATCGCCGCAGGTCAGGGCGCGACCCGGCCGTGCTTCTCGAAGGCCGCATGGGTGAGCGGCATGAGCTGCGCCCACTGCGCCTCCATCCGCTCGGCGACCATCTCGATCTCGCGCTGCGGGAAGGACGGCACGGCCGAGTTCTCCCGCTTGGTGCGCAGCGACAGGAAGTGCATCAGCGAACGGGAGTTGCAGGTCGCGTACATCGAGGAGAACAGGCCGACCGGCAGCACCGCGCGGGCCACCTCGCGGGCCACGCCGGCCGCCAGCATCTCCTGGTAGCGGTCGTAGGCCTCCCGGTAGGCCGCCTCCATCGACTCGGTGACGGTCTTGTGCTGCTCCGGGGTGCCCTCGACGAACTCGTAGCGGCCGGGGCGGCCCTGCTGGACGAGCTTGCGCTCCTCGGCGGGGACGTAGAAGACCGGCTCCAGCTCGCGGTAGCGGCCGGACTCCTCGTTGTAGGACCAGCCGCTGCGGTGGCGGTGGAACTCGCGGAAGACGAAGATCGGCGCGCTGATGAAGAAGGTCATCGAGTTGTGCTCGAACGGCGTGCCGTGCCGGTCGCGCATCAGGAAGTTGATCAGGCCCTTCGACTTCTCCGGGTCCTGCTGGAGCGCCTCCAGGGACTGCTCCCCCGCGGTCGAGACACGGGCCGCCCAGATGACGTCCGAGTCGGCGGCGGCGCTGCGGACCAGCTCCACCGTGACGTCGCTGCGGAACCGGGGGGCCGTCGTTTCGTCGCTCACGCGTTGCTCCTCGCGGGTTCGGTGCTGTCGTGCCGGTCCTGCTGGTGGTGCAGCCGGATGGCGTGCTGCATGGTCTTGCGGGCGCGCGGGGTGTCCCCGGCGTCGGCGTACGCCACCGCCAACCGGAACCAGACCCGCCAGTCGCCCGGCGCGGCCTCGGCCTCGGCCTGGCGGCGGGCGAACACCGCGTCGGCCGAGGCGCGGTCGATCCGGCCGCCCTTGGTGCGCTCCAGCTCGTCCACCGGCAGGCCGCCCTCGGCCTCCAGCTCGCGGGCGAGCCGCTCGCTGTCCCGGCCGAAGCGGACGGTCTGGCACAGGAACCAGACGCCGATCACCGGGATGACGAAGGCGCACAGCCCGATGCCGATGCCGAGCGGCTTGCCGGTGGCGACCAGCTGGACGCCCTCGCCGATGCAGATCAGCGCGACCAGCAGCAGCACGCCGGCGAGGACGAAGAAGCCGGTACGCGAGGTCATCGCACACTCCCGGGGGTCGGCACGGTCACAGGTCCAGGAAGTGTTCGAGGCCGAAGGTCAGCCCCGGGTGGTCGGCCACCTGGCGGGCGCCCAGCAGGATGCCCGGCATGAAGCTGCTGTGGTGCAGCGAGTCGTGCCGGATGGTGAGCGTCTCGCCGGTGTCGCCGAACATCACCTGCTGGTGGGCGAGCAGGCCGCGCAGCCGGACGGCGTGCACCGGCACCCCGTCGACGTCGGCACCGCGCGCGCCGGGCAGGCTGTGGGTGGTCGGGTCCTGCTGCGGCGGGCGGCCGGCCTCGGCGCGGGCGGCGGCGATCAGCTGGGCGGTGCGGGTCGCGGTGCCGCTGGGCGCGTCGGCCTTGCGGTCGTGGTGCAGCTCGACGACCTCGACGGACTCGAAGTAGCGGGCCGCCGTCTGGGCGAACTTCATGCCGAGGATCGCGCCGATGGAGAAGTTCGGCGCGATCAGCAGGCCGAGCTCCGGGGCGTCGGCCAGCCAGCCGCGGACGGTGGCGAGGCGCTCCTCGGTCCAGCCGGTGGTGCCGGTGACCACGTGGATGCCGTGGTGCAGGCAGAAGTCGAGGTTGCCCATCACCGAGTCGGGGTGGGTCAGTTCGACCGCCACCTGGGCTCCCGCCCCGGTCAGCTCCTCCAGCTCGGAGTCGCGCCCGAGCGCGGCCACCAGCTCAAGGTCCGGCGCGGCCTCGACGGCCTTGACGGCCTCGGAGCCGATCCGGCCCTTGGCGCCGATCACGGCGACACGCAGCGTCATAGCGAAGTTCCTCTCACACCAGCCGGTCTCAGACCAGCAGATCGGCGAGCTTGGCGGCCCGCTTGTCGTTGACCGGGCCGATCAGCGCCAGCGACGGCCGGTACGCGCCCAGCACATCACGGGCGACGGCCTGGACGTCGTCCAGGGTCACCGCGGCGATCCGTGCCAGCATGTCGTCCACCGACAGGTGGTGGCCGTAGCTGAGCTCGGCCTTGCCGATCCGGTTCATCAGCGAGCCGGTGTCCTCCATGCCGAGCACGGTGGAGCCGGAGATCTGGCCGATCGCGCGCTGCAGCTCCTCCTCGGTGATGCCCTCGGCGACCACCTTGGCCAGCTCGGCGCGGCAGATCCGCAGCACCTCCTCGACCCGCTTGGGCTGGCAGCCGGCGTAGATGCCGAACAGGCCGCTGTCCGCGTAGGACGAGGAGTAGGAGTACACCGAGTACGCGAGCCCGCGCTTCTCCCGGACCTCCTGGAACAGCCGGGAGCTCATCCCGCCGCCCAGGGCCGCGTTGAGCACGCCCATCGCCCAGCGGCGCTCGTCGTGCCGCGGCACCCCGGGCACGCCCAGCACCAGGTGGGCCTGCTCGGTGGAACGGTTGAGCACCTCGACCCGGCCGGCCGTGCGCAGCGCCTTGACGCCGCGCCGGGCCTCGGCGGGAGCGGCGGCGGAGGCCGCGAGCACCGGCGCGAAGGCCTCCTCGACCTGCTTGACCACCTTGCGGTGGTCGAGGTTGCCGGCCGCGGCGACGACGAGGTTCTCGGGCCGGTAGCGGCGGCGGTAGAAGCCGGCGACCTGGTCCCGGGTGAGCGTCCTGATCGTCTCCTGGGTGCCGAGGATCGGGCGGCCGAGCGGGCCGCTGCCGAAGATCACCTTGGCGAACAGGTCGTGGACAACGTCGCCCGGGTCGTCCTCGGCCATCGCCATCTCTTCGAGGATGACGCCGCGCTCGGCCTCGACGTCCTCGGCGCGGATGAGCGAGCCGGTGAGCATGTCGCAGACCACGTCGATGGCGAGCGGCAGGTCGGTGTCGAGGACCCGGGCGTAGTAGCAGGTGTTCTCCTTCGCGGTGAAGGCGTTCATCTCGCCGCCGACCGCGTCCAGGGCGGCCGAGATGTCCAGCGCGCTGCGCCGCTCGGTGCCCTTGAAGAGCAGGTGCTCCAGGTAGTGGGTGGCGCCGTTGAGCTGCGGGGTCTCGTCCCGCGAGCCGACGCCGACCCAGATGCCGAAGGTGGCGGAGCGCACCGTCGGCAGGGTCTCGGTGACGACCCGCAGGCCGCCGGGGAGCACGGTGCGGCGCACGGTGCCGGCGCCGTCGGCGCCCTTGAGCAGGGTCCGGGTGGTGCCGGGGCGCTGCTTCGCGGCCGGGGCCTGGGCCACGGGGGGTACCTCCAGAGGAAACGCGCGTTCTGAGGACACGCGTACGAACGCGGGGGGACAACAGGGTGCGGCCCGCACGCCGGGAGGCGTACGGGCCGCAAGGGGTCAGCTAGCGGCGCTTCACTCGGAAGCGGCCTCGCCGGCCTCCTCGCCCTCGATGACCGGGATCAGGGAGAGCTTGCCGCGCGGGTCGATCTCGGCGATCTCGACCTGCACCTTGGCGCCGACGCCGAGCACGTCCTCGACGTTCTCCACGCGCTTGCCACCGGCGAGCTTGCGGATCTGCGAGATGTGCAGCAGGCCGTCCTTGCCCGGCATGAGCGACACGAACGCACCGAAGGTCGTGGTCTTGACCACGGTGCCCAGGTAGCGCTCGCCGACCTCCGGCATGGTCGGGTTGGCGATCTGGTTGATCGTGGTGCGGGCGGCCTCGGCGGCCGGGCCGTCGGCGGCACCGATGTAGATGGTGCCGTCGTCCTCGATCGTGATCTCGGCGCCGGTGTCCTCCTGGATCTGGTTGATCATCTTGCCCTTGGGGCCGATGACCTCGCCGATCTTGTCCACCGGGATCTTGATGGTGATGATGCGCGGCGCGTTCGGGGACATCTCGTCCGGGGAGTCGATGGCCTCGTTCATCACGTCGAGGATGTGCAGGCGGGCGTCGCGGGCCTGCTTCAGGGCGGCGGCCAGGACCGACGCCGGGATGCCGTTCAGCTTGGTGTCGAGCTGGAGGGCGGTGATGAAGTTGCGGGTACCGGCGACCTTGAAGTCCATGTCGCCGTACGCGTCCTCGGCACCGAGGATGTCGGTCAGCGCGACGTAGTGGGTCTCACCGTCGATCTCCTGGGAGATCAGGCCCATGGCGATGCCGGCGACGGCGGCCTTCAGCGGCACACCGGCGTTCAGCAGCGACATGGTGGAGGCGCAGACCGACCCCATCGAGGTGGAGCCGTTGGAGCCGAGCGCCTCGGAGACCTGGCGGATGGCGTACGGGAACTCCTCGCGGGTGGGGAGCACCGGCAGGATGGCCCGCTCGGCCAGGGCGCCGTGGCCGATCTCGCGGCGCTTGGGCGAGCCCACGCGGCCGGTCTCGCCGACCGAGTACGGCGGGAAGTTGTAGTTGTGCATGTAGCGGCGACGCGTCTCCGGGGAGAGCGTGTCGAGCTGCTGCTCCATGCGGAGCATGTTCAGCGTGGTGACGCCCAGGATCTGGGTCTCGCCGCGCTCGAACAGGGCGGAGCCGTGGACGCGCGGGATGGCCTCGACCTCGGCGGCCAGGGTGCGGATGTCGGTGACACCGCGGCCGTCGATGCGGACCTTGTCCTTGATGACGCGCTCGCGGACGATCTTCTTGGTCAGCGCGTTGTAGGCGGCGCTGATCTCCTTCTCGCGGCCCTCGAACTCGGGGAGCAGCTTCTCGGCGGCGAGCGCCTTGACGCGGTCGAGCTCGATGTTGCGCTCCTGCTTGCCCGCGATGGTGAGGGCCTGGGCCAGCTCGTCCTTGACGGCGGCGGTCAGCGCGGCGAGGACGTCGTCCTGGTAGTCCAGGAAGACCGGGAACTCGCCGGTGGGCTTGGCGGCCTGGGCGGCCAGCTGGGCCTGGGCGGCGCACAGGACCTTGATGAACGGCTTGGCGGCGTCCAGACCGGAGGCGACGACCTCCTCGGTCGGGGCCTCGGCGCCGCCCTCGACCAGCTTGATGGTCTTGTCGGTGGCCTCGGCCTCGACCATCATGATCGCGACGTCGCCGTCCGGCAGGACGCGACCGGCGACGACCATGTCGAAGACGGCCGACTCCAGCTCGCTGTGGGTCGGGAAGGCCACCCACTGGCCGTTGATCAGCGCGACGCGCACGCCGCCGATGGGGCCGGAGAACGGCAGGCCGGCCAGCTGGGTGGAGGCGGAGGCGGCGTTGATCGCGACCACGTCGTACAGGTGGTCGGGGTTGAGCGCCATCACGGTGACGACGACCTGGACCTCGTTGCGCAGGCCCTTGACGAAGGACGGGCGCAGCGGGCGGTCGATCAGGCGGCAGGTGAGGATCGCGTCCTCGGAGGGCCGGCCCTCGCGACGGAAGAACGAGCCGGGGATGCGGCCCGCGGCGTACATCCGCTCCTCGACGTCCACGGTCAGCGGGAAGAAGTCGAAGTGCTCCTTCGGCTGCTTGGACGCGCTGGTGGCCGACAGCACCATGGTGTCGTCGTCCAGGTAGGCCACGGCGGAGCCGGCGGCCTGACGGGCCAGGCGGCCGGTCTCGAAGCGGATGGTACGGGTGCCGAAGGAGCCGTTGTCGATGACGGCCTCGGCGTAGAACACGTTCTCTTCCACCTGGAAGATCTCCTCTTTCGTACGTCTCCGGGAGAGCGTCCCCGCGTCCTGCCTGCCGGTGGGCCCTGTGCCCTCCTGTCAGGAGGGGCGGCAGTCGGGCCGGTCTTCGATCGAAGCCTCCGGCGGGTCCCGCTCGACTGCGGGGCTTCCGGGGGCCACTACCGAGGACCGGCGCCTCACGGCTGCCGGGCCGCGCGGGCGGTCCGCGTCTGGACGCTCTCTCGGATGCGGGCGGCTTCCGTTTGAAGCCTTCGGCCCGCGGGGGGTTGGGGTCCTTCTGCCTGGATGGCGTCTCGTGCGCCATCACCCGGCATGCCCACAACCCTACGGTGCAATCCTCGGCCACCTGGGGAGGTGCGCGCGAGTTGTTATGTCCGGGCGCCGCGGCCGAACGACCGCGGCATACGCGCGAGGGGCGGCTCCCCGGTGTGGGGAGCCGCCCCGAGCGGCGGTCTTAGCGGGCGCCGCCGGCGGCACCGCGACGGATGCCCAGGCGGTCGACGAGCGTACGGAAGCGCTCGATGTCCTTCTTGGCCAGGTACTGCAGCAGGCGGCGGCGCTGGCCGACCAGGATGAGCAGGCCACGGCGCGAGTGGTGGTCGTGCTTGTGGGTCTTGAGGTGCTCGGTCAGGTCCGAGATGCGGCGGGAGAGCATGGCCACCTGAACCTCGGGGGAGCCGGTGTCGCCCTCCTTCTGGCCGAACTCGGCGATGATCTGCTTCTTGATGTCAGAGGCGAGAGCCACTGCAACTCCTTAACGAGGTGAACCGAGCGGTCCTGGTCTACGGCACAGGACTCATCGAGAACTCGGTGTCGTAACGCGGGCGCCGGCCGCTTCCTCCGCACCCTGGGGGCGGACACACGGCTGCGCTCGAAGGCCAAGCGTACCAGCGCAGCCCACGCGGGCGGCCGGCGGGGCCGGGGCGGGTCAGCCGGCGGCCCCGCGCACCAGGCGGTAGACGTCGAGGACGGCGAGCGCGAGCGGGACGAGGGAGAGCAGGGCGAGGCCGTCGACGAGGTCGAGGACGCGCCCCCAGAAGGGGGAGACGCCGAGCCGGGGCACGACGAGCGCGGTCGCGGTGAGCACGGCGGCGCCGAGGGCGACGGCGGCGGTCAGCCAGACGGTGCGCAGGTCGGCGTCGGCGGGGGCGGCGCCCTCGGCGAACTGCCGGGAGTGCAGCGACAGGCCCGCGATCAGCAGGGCGAGGCCGAGCAGGCCGGCCGAGGTGAGCGCGAGGACCTGGGCGGTGTAGCGGAACAGCCGGGCGCGGAGCAGGACGGCGAGGCCGAGCGCGAGCGCGAGCAGTTCGGGGAAGGCCGCGTCGGTGAAGCCGAGCAGCGCGCAGGCGCCGGCGACGACCGCGGCGCAGCCGCCGACCAGGCCGACGAGGACCTCGTGGCCGCGCCGGGCCTGCTGCGCGATGCGCTCGTACCGGACGGTCTCGGCCCGGTCCTCGTCGTCCGCCTCGCCGCCGCGGGCCTGGCCGGGGGCGGCGTAGCCGACGGGCAGGCGGGCGGAGCGGGCGGCGAGGCCGGGCAGGAAGCCGATGGCGGCGACGGCGGCCACGCCGGTGACGGCGGCGATGCGGTGGGCCGGGGTGCCGGGCAGCAGCACGGCGGCGAAGGCGGCGAGGGCGCCCGCGGCGGCGGCGAGGGCGGCGGCGACGAACACCGCGTCGCGTTCGGGGAGCAGCGCGGCCAGCAGGACGGCGGTGACGAGGACGGCGACGCAGCCGGCCAGGAAGTGCAGCCGGCCGGGGCCGTCCCCGGGCCGGGCGGCGGCGAGCAGGCCGGTCCCGGCGATCAGGGCGTGCGGCAGCGCGCCGAGGCCGAGCGCGACCGCCGCCGGGGCGTCCCCGTAGACCCGGGCGCGGGCGCCGGCCAGGGCGGTGAGGACGACGGCGGTGACGCCGGCGAGGACGCCGGGCAGGCCGTGCGCGTCGTGGTGCGGGCCGGCGGACCACAGGGCGAGGCCGAGCAGCGCAAGCAGGACGGTGGCGCCGGTGAGGCCGGAGGCCCGGGTGAGTTCGGGGCTCCAGAAGCGGTGGTCGGCCGGGACGGCGCCCGCGATGGCGTCGGCGACGTCGTCGTAGACGGCCGGCGGGAGGGACTCGGCGAACGGGCGCAGCGTGAGCAGGTCGCCGTCGCGGACCTGCTGGGCGGCCAGCGACAGGCCGCCGTCGAGGACGGTGCCGTCCCGGCGGACCAGGTGGAAGCCGGTGGGGACGCCGTCGGGCTGGGTGGCGCGGGCCAGGCGCAGGACGTCGGGGTAGAGGTCGGCGAGGGGGAGGTCCTCCGGCAGGGCGACGTCGATCCGGCGGTCCGGGGTGACGACGGTGACCCGGGCGAAGCCCGTCGCTACGGCGTTCATGCACCCGCCTCGCTTCGCTCGGCAGGGGCATTCACCCACGTGCACCTGCTCCTGATGAGCTCGCGGGGCTCGCTCATGCGATCACCTCGGTCGTTCCACGCACTGGACGTTCCCCCCTGTCCCGGCGCCGGGGCGAACCTACCCGGCGTACACGCGAGTTGACGCGGCGCTACCCTACCCGTGCCGAGAGTACGGGTGCGACCGGTACCGTCGGGCGCCCTGACGCCGTGTCCGGCGGACGTGCCGGGCGGCCGCCTCCGGTGTACCGGCGCCTAGGGGTGGGGGGGCACATGGGTGTGATCATGGTGCGGCGTGCGGCCAGGGCTTATCCGCCCCCGGTGCCCGACGAGCCGGTGGAGCTGGTCGCTCCGCCCGAACTGCCGCGCCAGGGCGGCGAGGACTGGGTGTCGAGCGTCCTGCCGATGCTGGGCATGGGCGGCTCGGCGGTGTTCTTCTTCGCGCCGGGCTCCCAGGGGCCGATGCGGATCATGGGCGGGCTGATGATCGCCTCGACGGTCGGCATGGTGCTCGCGCAGATCGTCCGGGCCCGCCGGGGCGGTTCCACCGCGACGTCCGACGCCCGGCGCGACTACCTCAAGTACCTCCAGCAGACGCGGCGCGCGGTGCGCCGCACCGCCGAGCGCCAGCGCGGCGCGCTGCTGTTCCTCAACCCGGCGCCGGACCAGCTGTGGGCGGTCGTCGCGGGCGGGCGCCGGCTGTGGGAACGCCGCTCGGGGGACGCGGACTTCGCGCAGATCCGGGTCGGCCTCGGGCCGGTGCAGCTGTCCACTCCCCTGGTGGCACCGCGGACCGCGCCGGCGGACGAGCTGGAGCCGCTGTCGGCGGCGGCCATGAAGTCCTTCCTGAACGCGCACGGCACGCTCCAGGACCTCCCGCTCGCGGTGTCGCTGCGCGCCTTCTACCACGTCACGGTGTGCGGCGACCCGGACTCGGTGTACGGCAGCGTGCGGGCGATGATCGCCCAGCTGACCACCCTGCACTCGCCGGAGGACCTGCTGGTGGCGGTCGCCGCGGCGCCCGGCGCGGCCGGGGAGTGGGAGTGGACGAAGTGGCTCCCGCACAACCAGCACCGCAAGGAGACCGACGGCGCCGGCTCGCGCCGGCTGACCGCCACCGGGCTCGGCGAGCTGGAGCTGCTGCTCCAGGACGAGCTCGCCGGGCGCCAGCGGTTCGTCCGGGACGCCGCCGCCCCGCCGGACCAGCCGCACGTCGTCGTCGTGATGGACGGCGCCGGCGTGCCGCACGACTCGCTGCTCGCGAGCCCGGAGGGCGTGCAGGGGGTGACCGTCATCGAGGTCGTCCCGGGCGAGCTCGACGAGCCGAGCGGGCACCTGATGGCGACCGTCCGCCCCACCGCCATCGAGCTGCGCTCGGCCTCCGGGGCCGCCTACACCGGCACGCCCGACCTGCTCTCGGCCCGGCAGTCCGAGGCGCTGGCGCGGCAGTTGGCGCCGTACCGGATGCCGGCCGGCGGCGACGAGGAGCCGCTGCTGTCCGACCTCGACTTCACCGACCTGATGAACTCCGGCGACCCGGGCTCCTTCGACGTCTCCCGGGGCTGGCGCCCGCGCGGCCGGCACGAGCGGATGCGGGTGCCGATCGGCGTCGGCGCGGGCGGCGAGCACGTGTTCCTGGACATCAAGGAGGCCGCGCTGGAGGGCATGGGCCCGCACGGCCTGTGCGTCGGCGCGACGGGGTCGGGCAAGTCGGAGCTGCTGCGCACGCTGGTGCTGGCGCTCGCGATGACGCACTCCTCGGAGGAGCTGAACTTCGTCCTCGCCGACTTCAAGGGCGGCGCGACGTTCGCCGGCATGGCCGAGCTGCCGCACACCTCGGCCGTCATCACCAACCTGGAGGGCGAGCTCACCCTGGTCGACCGCATGCGGGACGCGATCGAGGGCGAGCTGCACCGCCGCCAGGAGCTGCTGCACCGGGCCGGCAACTACGTCAACATCCACGAGTACGAGCGGGCGCGCGCGGCCGGGGCGGCCCTGGACCCGCTGCCCTCGCTGGTGCTGATCATCGACGAGTTCTCCGAACTCCTCACCGCCAAGCCGGACTTCATCGAGATGTTCATCCAGATCGGCCGGATCGGCCGCTCGCTGGGGGTGCACCTGCTGCTGGCCTCGCAGCGTCTGGAGGAGGGCAAGCTGCGCGGCCTGGACACCTACCTCTCCTACCGGATCGGTCTGCGGACCTTCTCCGCGGCCGAGTCGCGGGCGGCGATCGGCGCGCCGGACGCCTACCACCTGCCGCCGGTGCCGGGCGTCGGCTACCTCAAGTTCGGCGAGGACGCGATGGAGCGGTTCAAGGCCGCGTACGTCTCGGGCCCCTACCGGGCGCCGGGGCAGCAGCACGCGGCCGGCGAGCAGCGGGCCGGCACGCGGCCGGTCCTGTTCACCGCGGCCGAGGTGGAGCTGCCGGAGCCCGCCGGGCAGGAGGAGGCGCGGGCCCCGGAGCAGGACGACGCCCTGGCCGACACCGTGCTCGACGTCTTCGTGCGGCGGATGGCCGGCCAGGGCCCGGCCGCGCACCAGGTGTGGCTGCCGCCGCTGGGCGCGGCGCCGGGCCTCGACCGGCTGCTGCCGCCGCTGCAGGCCGTGCCGGAGCGCGGGCTGGGCGCGCCCGGGTACCCGGCGGGCCGGCTGCGGGTGCCGATCGGCGTGGTCGACCGGCCGCGCGAGCAGCGGACGGACGTCCTGGAGCTCGACTTCGCCGGAGCGGCCGGGCACGGCCTGGTGGTCGGCGGCCCGCTCTCGGGCAAGTCGACGGTCGTGCGCACCGCGGTGGCCGCGTTCGCGCTCACCCACACCCCGCTGGAGGTGCAGTTCTACCTGCTGGACCTCGGCGCGGGCGGCTTCCGCACACTGGCCGGGCTGCCGCACGTCGGCGGGGTGGCCGGGCGGCTCGACGTCGACGAGGTGCGCCGGACGGTCTCCGAGGTGCACGGCGTGCTGAACCGGCGTGAGGAGCTGTTCCGGGCCGCCGGGATCGACACCATCGCGGCCTACCGGGTCCGCCGGGCGACCGGGCGGCTCCCGGACGAGCCCTTCGGCGACGTGTTCCTCGTGATCGACGGCTGGAACACCTTCAAGCAGGAGTTCGAGGCGCTGGAGCCGGTGATCGCCGACATCGCCCAGCGCGGCCTCGGCTACGGCGTGCACCTCGTCATCACGGCGGCCCGCTACGCGGAGGTGCGCCCGGCGCTCAAGGACCTGCTGCAGAACCGCACCGAGCTCAAGCTGGGCGACCCGATGGAGTCGGAGGTGGACCGCCGGACCGCGCAGAACGTCCCGGCGCTCGCCGGGCGCGGCGTCACCCCGGAGCGGCTGCACTTCCTGGCCGGACTGCCCCGGATCGACGGCTCGTCCGCGGTGGACGACCTCCAGGACGGCGTGGCCGCACTCGTCGCCGCCGTCGCCGGCGCCTGGACCGGCCCGCACGCGCCGCGGGTGCGGATGCTGCCGGCCGTCCTCGACGGGTACGGACTGCCGAAGGGCTTCGAGCACCCCGAGCGCGGGGTGGCCTTCGGCGTGGACGAGGCGGAACTGGCGCCGGTCTTCGTCGACTTCGAGACGGACCCGCTGTTCATCGTGTTCGGCGACACCCGGTCCGGGAAGTCCGCGCTGCTGCGGATGCTGGTCAAGCAGATCACCGAGCGGTACACGGCGGAACAGGCCGGCATCGTCGTCGCCGACTACCGGCGCGCGCTGCTGGGGGCCGTCCCCCGCGAGTACCAGGTGGAGTACGCGGCGACGCAGCCCGCGCTGACGAAGGTCGTCGACATGCTGCGCGGCGCCTGCTCGCGCCGCCTGCCGGGGCCGGACGTCACCGCCGAGCAGCTGCGCGACCGCAGCTGGTACCGCGGCAAGGACATGTTCGTGATCGTCGACGACTACGACCTCGTCGCGACGGGCTCGGGCAACCCGCTGACGCCGCTGGCCGAGTTCCTGCCGTTCGCCCGGGACATCGGGCTGCGGGTGATCGTGGCGCGCAGCGCGGGCGGCGCGGGCCGGTCACTGTACGAGCCGGTGCTCCAGCGGATGCGCGAGCTCGGCGGGCAGGGCGTGGTCCTCTCCGGCAACCGGGACGAGGGGGCGCTGCTGGGGACGGTCAAGCCGCAGGCGCTGCCGCCGGGCCGCGGGCTGTACGTGTCGCGGCGGGCGACCGGCGGACAGCTGGTCCAGACGGGGTGGCTGCCCGCCGAGCAGTGACGGACGGTGACCAAAGGGGTCGGGCCCGCTCGGGTCCGGCCCCTCGGCGCACCCCGGCGTCCCAGGTGTTGAAACGTTACCTAGATCTTTCCGGCGCGGGGCTGCGGTTCCCGCACCCCGCGCGGGGCTTGCGGGGCCGCTTCGGGGCGCCTGGGCGTACCGGCATCGGATCGGAGTGCAGCCTTCGAAAGGATGCTTTCAACATCCTGTTTACCTTGGATTCAAGTGCAATGCGGCAGAGGTAACAACTCGGACAATCCTCGCAATGACCGTACGTGATCATCGGATCGCATGTTTATGCCCTTCCGCGCAACGGATTCCGAAGCAGTTCCGGCGTTGACGCAATCATTACGCCCAAGGTTCCATTGCGGCCCGGGAGCGACCGGACCAAGACCCGAGCAACCAGCCAGCGGAGGCGATACCGCTCCCATCCCAGGACCGCACAGAGCCGATCGGAAGCCACATGACCGACACGCTTCGCCAGCCACTCGACGTAGCCCCCACTACGCACGAGACAGTCGCCCCCCAGCAGCTCAAGCGCTCCATCGGCGTCGTGGGCGGCACGCTGCTCACGCTGTCCTGCGTCACCCCGGCCTCCACGCTCTTCGTGATCGTGCCGGAGCTGTTCTCCAGCATCGGCAGCGCCACCGCCCTCACCATCGCGATCGGCTCGGTGCTCTGCGTCGCCGTCGCGTTCTGCTACTCCGAGCTCGGCACGCTGATCCCCAGCGCCGGCGGCGAGTACGCGATGGTCGGCACGCTGGCCGGACGGCTGGCCGGCTGGCTGGTCTTCATCCAGTCGCTGATCGTGGTGATGATCGTCCCCTCGGTCATCGCGCTCGGCACCGCCGACTACCTGGCGCCCGTCCTGCACGTCGACAAGCCCATCGCGGGCGCCGCGGTCATGCTGGCCGCCACCCTGGCCGGCCTGCTGGACCTGCGCGCCAACGCCTGGATCACCGGCGTCTTCCTGGTGCTGGAGGTCGTCGCGGCCGGCGTCGTGTCGGTGCTCGGCTTCGCCCACACCAACCCGGACCACCCGAGCCTGCTGCACGGCGTGGTCGCCGGGGACAACGGCGCCACCACCACCGTCGGCATCGGCGCCATCATCGGCGCGCTCGGCATCGCCCTCTTCGTCACCCAGGGCTTCTCCACCGCCGTCTACCTCTCCGAGGAGCTGGAGAACCCCCGCCGCACCGTCTCGCGCACCGTGCTCTGGACGCTCGGCCTCTCCAGCGCCATCATCCTGATCCCGGTCGCTGCCATCACCATGGGCGCCCCCGACCTGCAGACCCTCGCCGCCGGCGACATCTCGGGCATGGTCACCGCCTGGAGCAACTCGGCGGTCGGCACCTTCATCAGCCTCTGCATCGCGCTGGCCATCATCAACGCCGGCATCGTCATGGTCATCCAGAACTCCCGCGTGCTGTTCGCCTCCGCCCGCGACAAGGCCTGGCCCGGGCCGGTCAACAAGGCCTTCGGCACCCTCGGGCGCTTCGGCTCCCCGTGGATCGCCACCCTGGCCGTCGGCCTGCCGGGCGCCGCGCTCTGCTTCGTCAAGGGCCAGCTGCTCAGCAACATCACCGGCGTCGCCGTCACCGCGATGTACCTGCTGGTCGCGGTCGCCGCGCTGCTCTCCCGCCGCGGCCACCACAAGCACGCCGCCGCCTGGCGGATGCCGCTGTGGCCGGGCGTCCCGGTGGTCCTGATCGCCGTCCTGGTCTACGTCATGACCCAGCTGGACACCGAGCCCCTGCTCTGGACCGGCGGCATCACCGCCGCCGCGACCCTCTACTGGCTGTTCTACCTGCGCCCCCGGCAGGACTCCCGCTGGGTGATCAGCCTCCCCGAGGACCAGCAGCAGGCCTGACCCCCACCCCTCCCCCACCGCGCGGGGGCCCCCGGGTGCCCCCCCCCCCCGGCCCCCCCCCGGGGGCGGGGGGCCA
>NZ_JBHVPD010000111.1:0-14757 GCF_042887525.1 Kitasatospora sp. NPDC057936 | reverse complement strand
TTTTCCCCCCCCCCCGGCCCCCATCCGCGGGCCCCCCCCCCCCCCCCCCCCCGGGCGGGGGCGCCCGGGGCCCCCCCCCCCCGGGGCCCACCGCCGTGTCGTCGGGTCCCTACTTCCTGACCTGCCACTTCGGGCTCGCCGCGATCGCCTTCAGCTGGTCGAGGGTGAGCAGGTCCTTGCCCTCGGTGGCGTCGACCTCGATGTACGTCCCGTCCGGGTGCAGCTCCGCGGCCCGCGTGTAGGGGAACTTCGGGTTGGACCCGCTGCCGGGCTCGTTCACGACGACCTTGGTGCCGTCGGGCAGGACGGTGGCGTCCTTGAGCTGCGAGGCGCGGCCCCGGTCCATCGACTGCTGGGTCTGCGGGTCGTCGAACGGGCGCGACCAGTTCGCGAGCCGGACGGAGATCGAGCCCTTGGCCCCGTCCGGACCGGTCAGCTGGTACATGTCCGTGACGAGGTGGGTGGTGCGGCTCTGGACCGCGAAGCCGGCGGGCAGCAGCCCGGCCAGGATCGCCTGCTTCTCGTCCGGCGTGACGCCCGGATCCTCGACCGCCGGGTCGATGCCGTTGTAGCGGACCGCCGCGACGGCCCTGTCCCAGACCTTGTCGGTGACGATCGCCTTGGCCTGCTCCAGGGTGATCGGCGGGTTGGGGCGGCTGTCGGGCGCGCCCTTCTCCTGCGCCGCGTTCCACTCGTTGAAGGAGACCTGGCCGCCGTCCGGGCGGCTCACCGTCGCCCACCACTCCTTGGTCGTGGCGCGGTGGTCCGGGTACTCGTAGCCCTGGGAGAGCATGAGCGTGGAGCCGTCCGGCAGCGTGGTGACGCTGCAGGAGTCCAGGTTGGCGAGCCTGAGGTCCGTCGGGCAGTTGCGCTGCTGCTCCTGGCCCTTGTAGAACTTCTGGACCGAGACGCTCATGAGGGACTTGCCCTGGCCGTCGTCGAAGACCAGCTGGGCGTACGGGGTCGTGCTCTTCTCGGTGCCCTCGCCCTTGGCCTCCGTCACCTCGCCCTTGGGCAGCAGCGCCTGGAAGGCGGCCAGCATCTCCTTGTCGGTGACGGGGGCGGCCGGCGCCGCCGCCTTGGTCGCGGCCGCGGTGGCGGCCGGGGTCGCGGTCAGGGGGGCGGTGCCCGCGCCGCTCGTCGCCGGGGCGGCCGCGGCCTCGGCCGGGGCGGCGACCGGGGAGCCGCCGGTGGCGCCGGAGAGGTAGAACGCGCCGGTGCCGACCAGGGCCAGCGCGGCGGCGCCGCTCACCACGGCGGCGGCGGACCGGCGGCGCCAGCGGCGGCGGCCGAGGTCCAGGCCGCCGGCCGCCAGGCCCGCGCGCTCGGAGCGGAAGGCCTCGCCGGTGCGGCTCATCGCGTAGAGCAGGTCGTCCTCGAACGTGTCCGGTTCGGACATGGTTGATCACCGTCTCTTCGGTTCGGATGTCGTCGGTCGGGTGTCGAACGGGGCTCAGCGGGTGGCCAGTTCGGCCAGGGAGTCGCCGAGCAGGGTGCGCAGCCGGGCCAGGGCCCGGGTCGTGCGGGTACGGACCGCGCCGGAGGAGGCGCGCAGCACCTCGGCGGTCTCCTCGACGCTGCGGTCCTCCCAGTAGCGCAGGACCAGCACCGCCCGGTCCTTGGCCGGCATCCGGCCGAGCGCGTCGAGGAGGGTCAGCCGCAGCGTGCTGTCGGCCTCCCGGCCCTCGGGCTCGGGCAGGTCGCCGGTGGGGCGCTCGGTGCTGGAGCGGCGGCGCTGCTGGGCCAGGAAGGTCCGCACCATGACGGTGTGGACGTAGGCCGCCGGGTTGTCGATCCGGTGCCACCCGCCCGTCCAGGCGCTGCGCCGCCAGAGGACGTACATCCGGCCGAGGGCCTCCTGCACGAGGTCCTCGGCGTGGTGGGTGTCGCCGCTGGTCAGCAAGCAGGCCGAGCGGTACAGCTGACCGGTCCGGCTGGACACGAGCTCCAGGAACTCCGCGTCCTTGGCCTCCCGGCCCGCCCCGATCCGCCTCATCTGCGCTGTCCCCCATGGCTCGTGGTCGCTGACACCTCTTGGATGCGGCGGCCGGCGCGGGATGTTACAGCCGGGTCGGGGCGACTTTGGGGGAGCACGGTCTGGGGGGACGGCTCCGTGAGGGTGGCTGGGCGGGGGCGGGCGGCCGGGTCAGCCGGCGGTGCGGCGCCGGTGGTCGCGCAGGACGACGCCGCCGCCGATCACCAGCGCGGCGAGCAGCGCGCCCGCGCCGAGCACGTAGGTCGCGGTGCGGCGGTCGCGGTCGGCCCGGGTCTCGCCGAGGCCGGCCGGGCGGGGCACGACCGGGACGGCGGCGAGGCGCACGGGCGCGTCCGGCGAGGCCTGCGCGGGCGGGTCGTCCGGGGCCCTGGTGACGGCCCGCACCGGGTCCACCACGCCCCAGCCGATGAAGCGGTTCGGGCCGTGCTCGGTGCGCTGCGCGGTCTGCTCGATCCAGGCCCGCACCTGGGCGGCGCTCCAGCCGGGGTGGGCGCCGATCAGCAGCGCGGCCAGCCCGGAGACGTACGGGGCGGCGAAGCTGGTGCCGCTGTCGGCGCACTGGCCGCCGCCCGGGACGGTGGAGAGCACGCCGACGCCGGGCGCGGCGACCTTCACGAAGTCGCCGTACTGGGAGAAGGAGGCGCGCTCGTCGTTGCGGTCGGAGGCGCCGACGGCGAGGACGGTGGGGAAGGCTCCCGGGTAGGTGTCGCCCTCCCGGCCGTCGTTGCCGGTGGAGGCGACCACCACGGCGCGGTTCGCCTCGGCGTACTCGACGGCGGTCTTCAGCTCGGCGTAGCCGGTGAAGCCGGTGGTGTCCGCGCCGCGGACGTCCTGCGAGATGTTGACGACCCGCGCGCCCGCCCGGACGGCCTGGGTGACGGCGGCGGCGAGGGTGGCGACGTCGCCGTTGCCCGCGCTGTCGTTCTGCCGGATCGACAGGATCCTCGCGCCCGGGGCGAGTCCGACGAAGCCGGTCCGGTCGGAGCGGGCGGCGGCGATGATGCCCGCCACCTTGGTGCCGTGGCCGACCTGGTCGTCCTTGCCGCCGCCCTCGACCCGCTTGCCGCTCTCCCGGTCGACCAGCAGACTGCCGCCGTCCGCGACCCGGCCGGCCAGCTGCGGGTTGCGGTCGTCCACGCCGGTGTCGACGACCGCGACGGTGACGCCCTCGCCGGTCGTGCGGCCGTGCTGCCACAGTTCGTCGAGCAGCAGCCGCTGCAGCGCCCACGGCACGACCTGCACGTCGGGCGCGGGGGACGGGCAGTCCCCGGCGGCGGCCACGCCGGGGCCGTCGGCGCGCGCCGGGGCGGCGGCCGGACCGGCCAGCACCGCGAACGCGGCCAGGGCCGCGGCCGTCCTGCGGTACCCGCGTGCGGACACCCTGCCTCCCCTCACGTCGTCCGGCCGCACCCGCGCGCAGGGGCGGGCGCCCGGGATCCGGGCACCCGCCCCGCCCGTCCGTCCCTCCCGCCGGGAGGAGCGATCAGGTCCAGGCGTTGGTGTTCTTGGTCTCGGTGGCGCGGTAGCCGTGCGCGGCGGACTCCAGCGCGGCCGCGATCTGCGCGCAGGCCTGCTGGAGGTCGGCGGCCTTGGCGTCCCACTTCGCCTGGTGGGCCCGGTAGCCCTGCTGGGCCGCGCCCTCCCAGCTCGCGGAGATCTTGGTGACGCCCTGCTTGAGCTCCTGCAGCAGGTGGTCGATCTGGGCGGCCGAGGCCTTGACCTGCTCGGCGGCGCTGTGGACGGCGTCGAAGTTGACGAGGATCCGGTCGGTCACGATGTCTCCCAATCGAGGATGCGGGCAGTTCGCGGTGCGGTGATCGGTGTCCGGCCCGGAAGGCGGGCCGGGGGCGGCGATCAGCCCTGGGCGCCGCTGAACTGCTGCTGCTGCTGGGCCTCGGTCTCCGCGTAGTACTTGGTCGTCAGCTCGATCGCGTCCTTGATCGCCTTCAGCGACCCGTTGAGGGCGTCGATGTCCTCGTTGAACCGGTGCTGGAGCGCCTTGTAGGCCTCGGCCGCCTGGCCTGCCCAGCCGGCACCGACGTGCTCCACCGTGTTGTTGAGCTTGGTGCGCTCCTGGCCGATCTTGCCGATGACCTCCTCGATGTGCCTCGCGAAAGCCTGCATCTCCTGCGCGGTCATCGTGAACTGGTTGGCACTCAATGCTCCACCGTCCCCCAACAGACAGACACTCCATGACCGACGGGCCGTCCGACCCGACGGGTCATCACCCCTGTGATGTCCAGGAGCACTGTAGTCGGCATACGCAGCTCACCCAACTCCGAACGCAGAGTAGTCACCGGACCGTGACAGCGGCCCCGACGGGCCCACAACTCCCGCTGGGCACACGGCCGATCACGCGTTCTGCTGCTGCGCCGCGGCCTTCGCGCTGAGCGGCGGGCCGGCCGGCACCAGGTCCGACCACTCGCGGGGGACCGGCAGCGGCTGGACCCCCTGGTAGCCGAGGCGCGCCTGGTTGCCGCCGGGCTCGTCCGGCTGCTGCGGCGCCTCCGTCCGGTCCGGAGCCGCCGGGCCCGCCGTACTCGGCCGGGGCGGGGACGACGTGGGGGCACCGCCCTGGCCCGGCGGGGCTCCCTGCGGGGCCGACGGACCCCGGCCGCCGTCGCCGTTGGCGGGCACCGAGTAGCGCAGGCCCGTCTCGGTGATCAGGAAGTCGGTGCCGGAGCCGCCCGCGCCGTTGTCCGTCGCGCGGTAGAACAGCCCGTGGCCGGGCGTCACGTGGGCCGCACCCGCGCCGTTGTCGTACTGCGCCGGGTACTCCGGGCCCGCCCACACGCTGCGCTTCGGGGTGCGGCCGTCCTCGGCGACGCCGTCGAAGGTGCTGCACACGACGGTGCGCGCGTCCTGCCGGTCCTGCCGGTCGTTCACCGGCGCACCGGACTTGAGCGGCCAGTCGCCGTCCCCCGCGTTCGGCAGCGGGGTGGCCGTGCCGAAGCTCGCCTGGTCGGACGGGGTCATCTCGTCGTTGCGGGGCTGCTTGTCCTGGTCGTACCGGTACAGCATCTGGTACGCCGGGTTCTGCCGGATCAGATCGGCCTGGAACGGCGTCACCAGGAACAGCCGGTCCCGGCCGACGACGTAATTGCGGTCCCGGTAGTGCACCAGCCGGCCGATCCTGCGGTCGGCCTGGTTCTCCAGCGCCACCGTGGAGTTGGCGCCCTGGCTGTCCGCGGCCCCGTCGACCCGCGGGAAGACGACGGCGCTGCCGGGCAGCAGGGTGTCCAGCCACTCGCGCTTGACCGGCTGCGGCACCGCGTTCGGCCCGAAGACCGCGGTGATCAGCGACTTCCGCTCGTGGTCGTCCGCCTGCGGGGAACCGATCCGGTGCCGACGGCCCTGCGCGTCGACCAGGTAGACCCCCGCGTCCCCCGGTCCGGCCCCGGCCGCGGCGGTGACCTGCTGGTCCGCCGCCTGCTGGACCAGCAGCAACTGCTCCGGCCCGAGCACTTGGCCCTTGGCGCCCAGCGTCGCGGCGTCCGCGCCCGCCGCCACGAACAGCGCCTGGTCGACGGTCTCCTGCCTCGCGTCCGAACCGGGGCGGTCGCACACCGACCACTTCATCGCCCGGCTCACGTTCTCCTTGCCGGGCAGCTTGTCCGGGGCGTACGGGATGCCGATCGTCGGACCGTGGTTCGGGTAGCGGTCGAGCACGTCGTCGTCGACGACCACCACCTTCGCGCCGGCCGGCAGCACCAGCCGCGCCGAGGACATGTTCAGCACCTGGTGCAGGCGCTTCGTCCGCCCGTCCGGGTCCGTCAGCACCACGTACCGGGTGGTCGACCCCTTGCCCTGGACCACGTTCCGCCCGTCGTCCCAGTGCAGCGGGGCGCTCGGGCGGAACACCCCCCACACCCCGAACCCGGCCACCACCACCGCCCCGACGACCAGACCCGGCAGCACCGCCCGCAGCGGACGCGGCGCGTCCTCGTCACCGCCCCCGCCACCCGGCAGCAGGAACGCGCCCACCATCCGCCTGCGGGCGAAGGTGTACGCGTTCAGCTCGTCCCGCCGCGATGCCATCCTCGTCGTCTCCCCTGTCCGACCGGCCCTGCCCCCGAGTCCGCCATCGCGGGCGAGAACGCGCTCGAACCCTCTACGATGCGGCAGCGGACGATGAGTACCGTACGGGCACGGTCCGTTGACGAGCCAGCGGCCTGTCAACCGAGCAGTGGGGGTCAGCCGGGGGATGCCAAGCCAGACCGCTCCGGGACGACGTGGCACGGCACCGGGCGGGCAGCCGCCCGCCGGCGGCGGACGACCCGCCGCGGTCCGCGTCCACTCGTCGTCCGCACTGCCCGGCGGCCGCCGGCTGCTCCGTCGACTCGTGCTGGTCGAGGCCGCCCTGGCCCTCGTCGCGATCGGCTGGACGATCGGCCGGACGGCCACCGCCGTGCTCGGCGCGCTCGGCCTCGCCCTGGTCCTGGCCGGCCTCGTCCCGCTGCGCGGCCGGACCCTCCCGGAGCTCCTCTCGGCCCGATCCGCGCTCAGGTCCCGGCTCAGGGTGGCCAGTTCGACCCTTCCGCCGCCGGGCGCCGACCCGACGCTCGCCCCGGTGCTGGAACTCGAACCGGCCCTGCGCACGTACACCCACGCCGCCGAGGCCGACTTCGGCGGACGGACGGTGCGCCGCGAGACCGGCATGATCGGCGACGGCACCTACCTCGGCTCGGTGCTGCTGGTCCAGTCCAGGGACCGGCCGCTGCGCCCGGCGCGCGGCGACCGGCCGCTCCCGCTGGACGTCCTGTGCTCGGCGCTGCGGGTCGACGACATCACCCTGGAATCCGTCCAGCTGGTGCAGTACACCCAGCCCGCCCCCGCCCCGCACCTGCCCGAGCAGTCGCTCGCCGCCCGCGCCCACCGCGAGTTGCCCGGCGGCGCCACGACCCCCGCGCTGCGGCTCACCTGGGTGGCGCTCAAGCTCGACCCGGAGCGCGCCGCCACCGCCGTCCGGGCCCGCGGCGGCGGCGAGGAGGGCGCCCGCAGGGCGCTCCAGCGGGTGACCGACCAGCTCGCCGGGCGGCTCGACGGCGCCGGGTTCCGCGCGACGGTGCTGGACGAACGCGAGCTGATCACCGCCCTCGCCACCGCCGCGTGCGCCAACCCGCTCGCGGCGGCCGGGCTCCAGGGCAGCGGCGGCGGCACCGGCGCCAGCGCCACCCGCCGGACCCGGGAGGGCCGCCGCCACTGGCGGATCGACGACCGCTGGCACTGCACCTACTGGATCTCCCGCTGGCCCCGCCTCGGCCACCCCGGCGAGCCGCCCCTGCCCGAGCTGGTCAACCGGCTCACCGGCGCCCCCGCACTGGCCGGCACCCTCAGCCTCACCCTCGGGCACGCCAGCGGCGGCTCCGTCACCCTCGCCGGCCACCTGCGGCTGACCGGACGCGACGAGGCCGAACTCGCCGCCACCTGCCGCGAGGTGGAGTCCCGCGCCCGGAACGCCGGCCTCGGCCTGAGCCGGCTCGACCTGGAACAGGCGCCCGGCGTCCTCGCCACCCTGCCGCTGGGAGGAACCGCCTGATGGCCCACCCGACCCGCCCGCGCCCCGCCACCGCGCGGCCGCGCCCCCGGCCGCGGATCCTGCCCGGCTTCGGCCTCCGCGGCCCCCGCCGGGACAAGCACGTGCTGGCCGCCGCGGACCTGGGCGCGCTGGCCCTCCCCGTCGGCGACGACGGCGTGCCGATCGGCGTGGACGTCCAGGGCCGGCCCTCGGTGCTGGGGCTCTTCCGGCCCGGCGCCCACGACCTGGTGCTCGTCGGCGGCCTGTGGACGGCCCGGCTGATCGCCCTGCGGGCCGCCTCGACCGGCGCGCGCGTCGCGGTGGAGACCGCCCGCCCGCAGGCCTGGAGCGCGCTGGCGCGGGCCGCGGGCGGCGGGCAGCCCTGCGTGACCGTCCACCAGGCCGGCCGGCTCGGCCCGCAGGGCGCGTCCGTCACCTCGCCGGTGCTGGTGGTGCGCGACCTCACCGCCCGCCCGCCGCGCAGCCGGCTGTCCGCCACGCCCTGGCAGACCACGCTGACGGTGCTGCCGTGGCTGCTCCCGGAGGCCGCCCGGCTGGTCGGCGCCGCCGACCTCGTCGGGGTGCAGCGGGTCCAGCCGGAGGAGGCCGGGATCCTGCGGCACGCGCTGTCGCTGCCGCCGGAGGACGTCGCCGCGCTGCCCGCCCTCGGCGACGACCTGACGCTCTGGACGACGCGGATGCACCGTCAGTACGTTCGGGCCGTGGCCGGGCAGGCGGAGCTGCAGCTCCTGGGCGCGCCGCGCCGGGTGGACCCGCCCGCCTGAGCGGTGCGGCCGACCGGCCGGGATCGGAGTCCGCCTACAACGACGTCGGCCGTACGGCCTAGTCTTGAGGCGGTAACGGCACCGCTGAACAAGCGGCGGCGAACACGAGGGAGCCCTAGTGAGCAGCGATCGGGACGGCGTCTACGTCGGCCACAACGCGGCGGAGGACGACGACGACTGGTCCGACGCCCCCGACTACACTCCCCCGTCCTGGTACGTGCGGACGGACGGCGCGGCGGGCCCGGCCGAGCCGGCGGCTCAGGGCGCCCCTGATCCGGCGGGCCCGGCCCAGGCCCCGGTTCCGGCCCAGGCCCCGGCCCCGGCCGTCGTGCCGCCGCCGGCTCCGGCTCCGGCCCCGCTGTCCTTCCCCGCTCCGGTGAGCGAGCCCGCACCCGCCCACGCGCACGCCCCCGTCGCCGAGCAGCCGCCCGCACCCGCCCCGATCCCGGTGGCCGCGCCCGGGCCGGCGCCCGCCCCGGCCGAGGCGCCGCACGCCGCCTTCCCGCCGCCGGCCCCGGTCCAGCACGAGCAGCCGCCGGCCGTCGCCCCGGGCTGGCCCCCGGCGGCCCCGGTCGCGCACCAGCAGCCTGGCCCGGCCGCGCCGCAGCCGTACGCGGACCCGCAGCCGTTCCCGGACGCGCACGCCGCCGTGCCGCCGGTGCAGCCCGGCCCGCCGGCCCCGCCGTCGTTCGCGCAGCCGCCCGCCGCCCCGCAGGACCTGCAGGACCTGCAGGCCGCCGCGTGGGCCGCCCAGCAGGCCGCGGCCCAGGCGCAGCCCGTCCAGCCGCAGCAGCCCGCTCAGCCGCAGCCCCAGCCCGCACCGGCACAGCCCGCCCCTGCACAGCCCGCCCCTGCACAGCCCGCTCCGCCGACCGCGCCGGTCGACCCGCGCCAGGGCGGCTGGCCGCAGCCCGCCGCCTACCAGCAGCCCGCCCCGCCGGCCCAGCCCGGCCCCGCGCAGCCCTGGCCGCAGCAGGCCGGCGCCCCGGCGCCCGCCGGGTTCCCGCAGGGCCCCGCCCCGCAGCAGGCCGCGCACGGCGCCCCGCTCGGCTACACGGCCGCCGTCGAGCTGTCCTCGGACCGCCTGCTGCGCAGCCAGCCCAAGCAGCAGCGCCAGCAGCCGCGGTTCCAGTTCGGCGGCAAGGCCGCGGCGGCCGAGAAGGGCCGCAAGCTGGAGATCATCCGCACGCCGGTGATGAGCTGCTACAAGATCGCCGTGATCAGCCTCAAGGGCGGCGTCGGCAAGACCACGACCACCACCGCGCTCGGTGCGACGCTGGCCAGCGAGCGCCAGGACAAGGTGATCGCGATCGACGCCAACCCGGACGCCGGCACCCTCGGCCGCCGGGTCAAGCGCCAGACCGGCGCGACCATCCGCGACCTGGTGACGGCCATCCCGCACCTGCGCAGCTACATGGACATCCGTCAGTTCACCTCGCAGGACCTGCACTCGGGCCTGGAGATCCTGGCGAACGACGTCGACCCGGCCGTCTCGACCACCTTCAACGACTCGGACTACCGCCAGGTCATCGACGTGCTGGGCCGCCAGTACCCGATCATCCTGACCGACTCCGGCACCGGCCTGCTGTACAGCGCGATGCGCGGGGTGCTCGACCTGGCCGACCAGCTGATCATCGTCTCGACGCCCAGCGTGGACGGTGCCTCCAGCGCCTCCACCACGCTCGACTGGCTCTCCGCGCACGGCTACGCGGACCTCGTCCAGCGCAGCATCACGGTGGTCTCCGGGGTGCGCGAGACCGCCAAGCTGATCAAGGTCGAGGACATCGTGGCGCACTTCCGGACGCGCTGCCGCGGCGTCATCGTGGTGCCGTTCGACGAGAGCCTGGCGGCCGGCGCCGAGGTCGACCTCGACATGATGCGCCCCAAGGTCCGCGAGGCGTACTTCGAGCTGGCCACCCTGGTCGGCGAGGACATCATCCGGGCCCAGCAGGCCGCCCAGCAGCAGGGCGGCTGGCAGCAACAGGCCCAGCAGCAGGCGCCGCAGCAGCCGTACGCGCAGCAGCAGCCCGGCCAGCCGCAGCCCTACCAGGCCCCC
Source organism: Kitasatospora sp. NPDC057936 (assembly GCF_042887525.1). Classification (NCBI taxonomy): domain Bacteria; kingdom Bacillati; phylum Actinomycetota; class Actinomycetes; order Kitasatosporales; family Streptomycetaceae; genus Kitasatospora; species Kitasatospora sp. NPDC057936. Next base: position 4,402 of record NZ_JBHVPD010000111.1, on the reverse strand, counting down.
GCCCAGCCGTACCCGGCACCGGCCGCCCAGCCGGCCCCGGGCACGCCGTGGGCACCGCAGCCCGGCCAGACCCCGCCGCCGGGGACCTACGGTTACCCGCAGCCGGGCCAGACGCCGCCCCCCGCCGGGTACGGCTACCCGCAGCCCCACCCCGGCGGCGCGCAGCCGCCCGCGCCGGCGTGGCCCCAGCCCGCCGCCCCGCACCCGGCCCCGCCGGCGGAGCCGGACGGGTACCAGCCGCCCCCCGGCTACGGCTACCCGCCGCAGCCCCCGCAGTGACGCCGAAGGGCCCGCCGACCAGGTCGGCGGGCCCTTCTCGCACAGGCCGGGTCCTACGCACGGGCCAGGTCTTTCGTACCGGCCGGGCGGCGCGGCTCAGACGCCGTCGGTCAGCTCGCGGGCCTGCTTGACGTCGTCGGCCATGCGGACCAGCAGCGCCTCGATCGAGTCGAACTTCTCCATCCCGCGCAGGTACGCCAGGAAGTCGACGGCCACGTGCAGCCCGTACAGGTCCAGACCGACCCGGTCGATGGCGTACGCCTCGACGGTGCGCGCGGTGCCGTCGAACGTCGGGTTGGTGCCCACCGAGATCGCGGCCGGCATCCTCTCGCCGTCGGCGGTCAGCCAGCCCGCGTACACGCCGTCGGCGGGGATCGCGCTGTGCGCCACCGTCTCCACGTTGGCGGTCGGGTAACCGAGCTCACGCCCGCGCTGCGCACCGCGCACCACGACGCCCTCGACCCGGTGCGGACGGCCGAGCACCTCGCCGGCCCCGGCCATGTCGCCCGTCTCGACCAGGCGGCGGGTCAGCGTGGACGAGAACGGCTCGCCCGCGCCGGCCGCACCGCTCACCTGGAGGTCGACCACCTCGACGTCGAACCCGGCCGCCCGGCCCAGCTCGGTGAGCAGCGCCACGTCACCGGCGGCCCGGTGCCCGAACCGGAAGTTGGGGCCCTCGATGACGACGCGCGCGTGCAGCGCGTCCACCAGCACCTGCCGGACGAACGTCTCCGGCGACTCCTGCGACAGCTCCGGGGTGAACGGCAGCACCAGCACGGCGTCCACGCCGAGGCCCGCGATCAGCTCGGCGCGCCGGGCCTGCGGGGCGAGCAGCGCGGGGTGGCTGCCCGGGCGGATGACCTCGCGCGGGTGCGGGTCGAACGTGACGACGACGGACGGGACGCCGAGCTCGCGGGCCCGCTCGACCGCCCGTCCGATGATCAGCTGATGTCCGCGGTGCACCCCGTCGAACGAGCCGATGGTGACGACGCTGCGTCCCCAGTCACCGGGGATCTCCTCCAGGCCACGCCAGCGCTGCACCCTGACCGCTCCTTGTTCCCTACGGCGCGTACCTTCTGTACGCTCAAACGCTCAAAACCCGAACCCCTATAGCGTGCCATGCGCCTGCCCCTGCTCAGGCACCGGAATGCGGGTTGAGCGCACCACACGTTCGAACGGTGCCCGCTCCGCCTCCGCGGCGGCGTACTGCGGGTCCCGCCCGGCCGTCACCAGGGCCCGCATCCGGGCCAGCCGGGGGCCGTCCGGCGGAGTCGGGGCGGCGTCCTGCGGCCACTGCGCCAGCAGCTGGGCGAACGCCGCCGAACGGCCCGCGCAGCGCACCAGCAGGTCGTCCGCGGCCGGCAGCCCGGGGGTCGCCCGGGCCAGCACCGCACGGGCGCGGGCCGGCTTCTCGGCCGCGCAGTGGTCGGCCAGCCGCTCGACGGCGGCGGTCAGCACCGCCGGGTCGTTCTCGGCGGCCAGCAGGGTGTCGAGCAGCTCGCAGCGCAGCGCGTCGGCGGCCGGATCGGCCACCGGCACCGACAGCACCTCGGCGAACGGCTGCCGGACCGCCGCCGCCCGCGCGGCCAGCGCACCGCCCAGCAGCAGCCGCAGCTCCAGCCGGGCGGCCGGGCCCGTGACGGCGGCGCGCTCCAGTCGGCGGCCCAGGTAGTCGGCGGCGACCGGCCCGGCCAGCGCGGGGCGCTCCCGCAGCAGCCGGGCGGCCAGCTCGGCGCCCCGCCGGGTGGCGACCGGGGCGCCGGCGTCGGCGAGCGCCCGCAGGGTCTCGGCGACGGGCGCGCGCGGCTCCGCCAGGCGGTCGGCGAGCGCGGCCAGGACGGGCTCCGGGTCGCTCTCCAGGGCCGGGGCCAGCGCCCGCGGGGTCAGGAACCCGTCGGTGCCCGCCCGGTGGAGCTCCAGCGCGGCCGGCAGGTACCCGGCCCGGCTCCGCGGATCGCCGACCAGAAGCGCCAGCGCGGCGCCGTGCAGCGCGGGTTCGTCCTCGCGGGCGAGCAGGGCCAGCGCGGTGTGGCGCAGCAGCTCGGGCCCGGCCCCGGACGCGTGCGGGGCGACGCGCAGCGCGTGCACGGCGGCGGCGACGTGCCGCTCGGGCCGCCGGTCGTGGCTCCAGCGGTCCACCGCGCGGCACAGCGCCGACGGCTCCTCGGCGGCCAGCACGGTGAGCAGCGCGTCCGCCCCGGGGTGGGCGGCGTCGGCCAGCGCGTCGGCCAGCTCGTCCAGGGCGAGCCTGCGGTGGGCGAGGAGCAGGTCGTGGGTGAGGTCCGCGACGGACCTGCCGGGGGCACCCGGCAGGCCGCGCCGGTCGTCGAACCACGCGCAGAGCAGCGGGAACACGGCCGCCGGGTCCGCGCGCAGCCGCCCGGCGACCGCCGCGAGGAACGGCTGCCCGGGACCGTCCGCGACCACCAGGCGCCGCAGCAGGGCGAGTTCGTCCTCGACGGACAGCCCGAGCCCGGTCCAGAACGCCGGGCCGAACCGGCCCAGCCCGTCCGCCGGGAGCGCGTCGAACCCGCCGTCCCGCAAGGCGCGTTCGGCGATCCGGCCGGCCAACTGCTCCAGCAGCGCGCGGTGTTCGGCGACGTCCGGACTGGCCGCCAGCCCGGCCGCGAGCAGCCGGCCCGCCCACCAGGCCGGTTCGCCGCCCGGCGGGCGCAGGTCCAGCGCCCGCCACAGCCGGTGCAGCCACGGGTCGAGGGCCGGCGCGCCCCACGTGTCGGCCACCCGGCGCAGCGCCGCCGCCACCGGGCCGATCCGGTGCCGGGCCACCGCGCGCGCCCCGGCCGCCGGGCGGGCGTCCTCGTCCTCCCGGTCCTCCCCGAGCAGCAGCCGCAGCGCCGCGTCCAGGTCGAGGTGCAGTCCCTGCAGCCAGTCCCCGAACTCCCCGTGCGCGAACCGGACCCCGGGCCCGGCCGGCACGAACAGGCCCTCCGCGAGCACCGCCCCCGCCCAGCCGCCCGCCACCGGGAACAGCTCCTCGAACCCGGCCCGGTCCAGCCCGCCCTGGTCCGCGCCGAGCATCCGCCGGGCCGCCTCGTGCACCCGCCCGGCCACCGCCGCGGCCGTCCGCCGCACCCGCCCGGCGGACGGCCCGGCCGGGCGCACCGCGCCCTTGCGGTGCGCCCCGGGGCGGCGCGTCCGGCCCTCGCCGGCCGGCCACAGCGCCAGCTGCTGCGCCACCCGCAGGCAGCGCAGGTCGAGGTACGCGCCGAACAGTTCGCCCCGGTCCGCGGGCTCCCCCGCCAGCTCCAGCGCCCACAGCTCGCCGGCCAGCCGCACCGCCAGCGGGTGCCGCGCGTCGGCGGCGCCCGGCCGGCACGGCGGCAGCCCGTACCGGCGCCGGACGCGCTCCGCCGCCTCGGCCGGCAGCGGCCCGAGGCGGTGCACGGCGAGGCTGGGCGGCGCCGGGCGGACCACCCGTACGGTCGGGGCGCTGGCCAGGTCGCCGTTCGCGGCCTCCTGGTGCGCTTCATCGCGGTGCCGGTCGTCGGCGGGGCCGTCGTCGCCCGGCTCGCTCCACTCCCCCGCGGCCGGGGTCTCCCAGTTCTCCTCCCCGCATGCCGTCAGCAGCCGGGCCCCGCAGCCCGTCAGCCACTCCCCCGCGGCCCGCAGCCAGGCCGCGCCCGGCGCCACGGGGGCCTCCTCCGGCCCGTCCAGGACGACCAGCAGCGGCCGCCCCGCCGCCGCGCACAGGGCTGCGACGGGCTCCGGCGCGGGCGCCGCGACGCCCAGTTCGGCCGCCGCCCCGGCCAGCGCCCGCTCCAGCGGCTCGGCGAGCGACCGGTCCCCGGCCCGCAGGTCCGCGCCGCGCAGCCAGAGCGTGGGCAGCGGGCGGGCGCCGTCGGTGCGGCGCACGGCGAGGGCGGCGAGCTCGGTGCTGCGACCGCTGCCCGGCGCGCCGACGAGGACGGTGACGGTGGCCGCCGGCGCGTCCCCGGCGAGGCCGTCCGGCCGGTCGACCCGGTCGGCGGCGAGCCCGGCCACCCGGCCGGGACCGGCCCCGGCGGAGCCCAGCTGGACGCCGGCCAGCCGCAGCACCCCGGCGAGGTTGAGCGCGGGCCCGTACGCGGGCACCGCCGCCGCGTTGCGCGCCGTCAGCCCGGCC